>NZ_JBSGHG010000017.1:124221-135869 GCF_053604275.1 Streptomyces sp. NPDC004051
CGTGCCGGTCCGCGTGCCGGTTGTCGTGGCGGCTCCTGCTCCGGTTTGCGCGCCGACTCCTGCGCCGGTCTGCGTGTCGGTTGTCGTGGCGGTTTCTGCGCTGGTCTGCGTGTGGGCTTCCGCGCCGGTCCGCGTGTCGGCTTCCGCGTCGGTTGTCGTGTCGGTCCGGGCGTCGGCTTCCGCGCCGGTCTGTGTGTCGGCGGTGCCTCGGTGCGTGGTCATCGGCCCTCCTCGGTGGGGCCCGGGAAGCCGGGGCGCAGCGGGGCCACGTCTCCGAGGCCGAAGCCGCCGTCCACCCGTAGCACCGCGCCGGTCATCCGGTCGGCGGAGCCGCTCAGCAGATGGCCGAGCACCGCCGCCACCTCACGCGGTTCACCGACCCGCCCGGCCGGGATCCGGCTGATCCAGCCGCGCCGGTGCTCCGGCCCCGCCGCGTCGCCCATCGGCGTCTCGATGATGCCGGGGGCCACGCAGTTGGCGCGGATGCCGTGGCGTGCCACCGACACCGCGAGACAGCGGATGTACTGCGCCATCGCGGCCTTGCTCGCCCCGTAGTACTCCAGCCCCGCCACCGGGCTGAGCGTGGAGCTGACCGAGGAGACCCCGACCACCGCTCCGGGCACCTTCTCGTCCCGCCAGCGGGCCGTCAGGTACTCGGTGACGGCGACGAAGCCGTACAGGTTGATCGCGAAGGTCCGGGCGGCGGACGCGGCATCGCCGCCGACCGAGCTGAACCCCAGGTGCCCCGCCGCGTACAGCAGGGCGGTGACGCCGTCGGCCGCCTTCCAGGCGCGTTCGCCCAGGGCGGCGGCGTCCTCGGCGTCGGACAGGTCGCACCGCAGCGGCCAGGCGCGCCGGCCGAGCGCGCTGATCTCGGCCCCGACCTCCTCCAGCGCCCGCGTGCGGCGGGCGGCCAGCACCACGTCGGCCCCCCGCCCGGCCAGGTGCAGGGCGGCGGCCCGGCCGATGCCGCTGCTCGCGCCCGCGACCAGGACGCGGTGGCCCGACAGGTCCTGGCCGGTGACCGGAGACGGCGGCAAGGGGTCCTGCGGGGCGCCGCGGCGCGGCGCGGGGACGGCGGTCGGGGGACCGGGGGGCAGGGACGGGATGCGGCCGATCCCCGCGCCCCCGTCCACCCGCAGGGTCTCGCCGACCAGGTACGAGCACCCCTGCGAGAGCAGGAAGGCGACGGTGGCCGCCACATCGGCGGCCGTGGTGGGGCGGCGCTGCACGAGATGGCGCAGCAGCCCGGCCTCGGCCACGGCGGACAGGCGGTGTCCCAGGCCGGGGCAGTAGCCGGTGACCACGGTGTTGCCGGTGACGCCGTGCCCGGCCACCTCGGTGACCAGGTGCTGCCACCAGGCCAGGTCGGCGGCGAGCCGTGCGTGGCGGTCGGGGTCGGTGCCGGTGTGCGTCTCGCCCGCCGCGTCGGTCACCAGGACGAGGCGGCCCCGGCCCGCCGCCGCCATGGCCAGCGCGGCGGCCCGCACCCGTGCGCGGTCCAGGCCGGGCGAGCGCCCGGCGCCGTACGCCTCCTCGCCGAGCAGCAGCGCGCAGTACGCGGCCGGGGCGGGGCCCGGCGCGGGGGCGTCCGGGGCCGCGGGGCCGAGGCCGAGGGCGGTCAGCGCCGCGGACAGGGCTCCGGCCGCGGCGCCGTCGTCCCCCGCCCCGGAGGCGTCCAGGGACACCCGGGTGCTGATCGGCGCCCGCAGCGGGTCCGGCCCCGCGGCCGTCCCCGGCCGCGGGGCGGTGTGGTGAACGTGGGTCATGGCAAGTCGCCGCCTTCGTATTCGATGACCATGCTCGTGGCGTCGCCGCCCGCCCCGGAGGCGAGCACCAGAGCGCTGTCCCCGCCGGTCGCCAGGCCGCCCGCGAGCACCGGATCGGCCGGCAGACCCGGGTAGGGGACGAGGGTGTTGGCACTGGGGGCGATGTGGCCGTGGTGCAGCATGAGCAGGCTGCCGAGGAGTTTGACCAGGCCACCGGTGCCGGCGACATGGCCGAAGACCGCCTCCTGGTTGGTCAGCCGCACCTCGCCCCGGTACCCGGTCGCCTCCCGCACCCCGTGCAGCGCCTGGCACAGGTGGTCCTCGACGAACCGGTTGCCGTCCGCGTAGTCGTTGACGAACGCCACGTCGGCGAGGCTCCTGCGGGCGGAGGCCAGCGTGGCCAGGACGTCCGCGACCACGTTGACGGGCGGGCCGGTGGCGACGGTGGACGGGCCGTTGCTGCGCGAGGTGCGCGGATGCGCGCGGTGCAGCAGCCCCGGACGGCTCCCGGTCGCCACCGGGTCCTCCAGGACGACGGCCAGCGCGCCCTCCCCGGTGGCGTTGCCGGTCTGGACCTCGTCGTGCGGCCGGATGTCGGCGGGGTCGGCGGAGAGCGAGGAGGCGCGGTAACCGCTGCGCCCGGTGTGGCTGGTGCCCGCCACGAAGACCGGGTCCACGGTGGTGTCCACGCCGACGACGACGGCGCGGTCGATGTCCCCGCACCGGAACATCTGCTGGACGAGATGGAGCGTGCGCAGCGCCACGTTGCACGAACCCGCCACGCTCAGGGTCTGGCAGGGCAGCCGCAGACCGGACGCCACGGTGCCCACCACGCTGGGAGGCGTGCCGTTGAGCCAGTACTCCATGCCGAGGGCGGCCATCCCCTTGTCCCGGGCCAGGGCGTAGTAGCGCTCGGTCTCCGGGAAGGCGAACTGGAGCGAGCAGGCGACCAGCACGGTGCGCTCCGGATCCAGGTCGGCGGCGCTCAGGCCGGCGTGCTCCAGGGCCCGGTGCACGGCCCCGGTGGCCAGCAGGCCGGCCCGCGAGGAACGGCTGATCTGCCGCTGCGACAGGGGCAGTTCGGCCTCCGGGTCCCAGCCGTCCACCGTCCCGGCGATGCGCAGCGGGAGTTCGGGATGGTCGTACGGCGACAGGCAGCTCGTCCCGTCGCGCACCACACGCCAGAAGGTGTCCAGGTCGGTGCAGGCGCGGCCGTCCGGGCCGGGCAGGACGAACCCGGCACCGGCCAGCCGCAGCACGGGCGCCCCGGCAGGCGTCTCAGCAGGCATCGCCACCGCCCAGCAGCAGTGCGCTGTTGACCCCGCCCACCTGGTAGTTGAAGCTCAACGCACGGTCGAACCGCAGGGCGCGCGGGCTGGTGCCGGGCACCGGGTCGAAGCTGCACACGGGCGAGGGGGTGACGCAGTTGGCGGTGGGGCAGACCTGGCCCTCGCGCATCATCATCAGCGTCAGCGCCGCGCCCAGGTTGCCGAGCGGCGCGCCGCTGTGGCCGAAGCACGCCTCCTGCGAACTCACCAGCACCTGACCGGACTTCTCGCCCCACAGCGCGCGTACGGCGTTGGACTCGATACGGGTGAACAGCGCGTCGCCCTCGCCGCCGCCGTTGACGTACGGGATCCGCGCCGGCGAGGTGTGGTCGCCCAGGGCGCGGCGGGCCGCCTCGGCCAGCCCCGTGCCGCCCGTGTCGATGGCGACCGCGCTGTTCAGGCCGCCGCGCGTGGTCGCCTGGCCGAGGACCGCCCCGTGCGACCGGGCACCGCGCGCCTCGGCGTGCTCGCGGCTCTCCAGGATCAGGGTCACCGAGCCGTCGCCGTAGTTCATGCAGTCGCCCGCGGCGTCGTAGGGGCGCATCGGCCGGTCGTGCCGGGGAGCGGCCGGCGGGTCGCTGTTGTGCCGCACCGTCACCGCCTCGCGCTCCACCACCTCCCGCAACCGGTGTCCGTGCAGCACCCGTTCGGTGTCGAAGCGGTCCACTCCGGTGACGACCACCAGGTCGCTCCGACCGGAGGAGATCATCATGTGGGCGATGCCGAGCAGCACCGAGGAGGAGGCGCAGCCGCAGCTCACGGTGTAGTTGGCCCCCGTGCTGCCGAGCAACGCGGCCTGCACCGGGCCCACATCGCTGGAGGTGCCCGCCACCAGCAGCCGGACGAACAGGGACTTGGCGTCCGCCGGGCTGACGGTCGCCGGGTCGGCGTCGTGCCAGGCGCGGTAGCTGTCGTAGTTGCTGTCCACCCCGGCGCGGGCGGTCAGCACGTCGGCGCCCCTCAACTCGCCCGCGCGGTGGTCGAGTCCGGCGTCCGCGCAGGCCTCGGCCAGCGAGACGAGCCCGTAGAGGTGGACCTCGGCGTAGCTGCGCAGATAGCGCGCGGGCACCTCCGGCAGCAGCTCGCCGAACGCCTCGCGGGCGCCGCGCACCGTGCCGTGGTGGAAACCGTCGCGCTCCACATGGCTGGTGCCGGTGGAGGCGACCGCCCACACCTGTTTCGCGTCACGCACCGGTGCGTCGCCCGCGCCCGGCAGACAGAAGCCCATGCCGGTGACCAGGGCGTCCCGGGGACCGGGCGCCCACGGGCGGGCCGCGGGCGCGGACAGCGGCTCCGGCCGGGGCGGCCCGCCCCGGTCCGGACCGTACGCGGTGCTCACAGGGCCCCCGCGTCCACGTCGACGGCCTGCCCGGTCATCCCGCCGGAGAGGTCGGAGAGCAGGAACAGCACCTGGGCCGCCACCTCCTCGGGGCGTACCAGCCGGCGCAGGACGGTGCTGTTGACCGCGCGCCTGAGGTACCGCTCCCAGGTGAGGTCCGGCGGCCCGTGGTGCTTGGCGACGGCGGCCATGAAGGCGTCGCCGTACCGTCCGCCGTCGGTGGCGGCCGGGCTGTCCGTGAGGCCGGGGCAGACCGCGTTGACCCGCACGCCGAAGGCGCCCAGCTCGGAGGCGAGCGCCTGCGTCAGGCCGTTGAGCCCGAACTTCGAGGCGCAGTACGAGGTGTTGGCCGGCAGCCCGCGCTTGCCCGCGATGGAGGAGACCATCACGATGTTGCCCTCGCGGCGCTCCATCATCCCCGGCACCACCGCGCGGGCGACCCGGAAGGCGCCCAGCAGGTTGATGTCCAGGGTGGCCATCCACTGGTCCTCGTCCTGGTCGCAGAGGAACGCCTGGTTGCGGGCCTCGCCCGCGCAGTGCACCAGCCGGTCGACCGGGCCGAGCTGCTCCTCGGCCGAACGGACCGCGGCGCGCACGCTGTCGGCGTCGGTGAGGTCGCCGGGGACCGCCACCGCCCGCCCGCCGTCCGCCTCGATCCGCTCGGCCAGCAGGCGCAGCTCCTTCTCGCTGCGGGCCAGGAGCGCCACCCGGGAGCCGTGCGCGGCGAGCATCGTCGCCAGCACGGCACCGATCCCGCTGCTCGCTCCGGTCAGAAGAGTGGTCCTGCCCTCGAGCAGGGTGGGGGAAAAGCCGCTGGTCATGCCGATTTCTCCGTTTTCTCCGAAGCCGAAGCCGAAGCCGAAGCCGAAGCCGGGGCCGGGTTCCGGTCCGCCGGGGGCAGGACGCGGGCGGGCAGCCCGCCCCCGTCCACTTCCAGCACGGTGCCGGTCACCGAGGGGTTGTCCGCGAGGAAGGCGACCGCTTCCGCCACGTCCTGCTCGTCGGACCAGCGGCGCAGCGGCACATGGCGCCGGAGGTCGGCCATGTAGGCCGCGTGCCGTTGGCTCGCCGCCGAGCGGCGGCGCAGCGCGTCGCCGTCGATGACGCCGGGCGCCACCGCGCTCACCCGGATGCCGTACTCGCCCAGCTCGGTCGCCCAGGTACGGGTCAGCGCCTCCACCCCGGACTTGGCCGCGCAGTACGCCGACTGCCCGTACGCGCCGTGGCGGACCGTGGAGGAGATGTTGACGATCGCCCCCTCGGTGCCGGCCGCGAGCATCGCCTGCGCCGCGTGCCGGCCGACGAGGAAGGTGCCGGTGAGCAGGGACGTCACCACCCGTTCGAAGTCCGCCAGCGAGTGCGGGGAGAGCAGTGGCGGGCCGTCGGGCCGTTCCCTGACGCTCACCAGGCGGCGGGAGAAGTTGTTGCCGGCGTTGTTGACGCACAGGCCCAGCGGCGGGGCGTCCTCCCGCAGCCGCCGGAACAGGGCGGCCACCGACTCCTCGTCGGTGACGTCCGCCCGCACGGGGTGCAGCACCAGCCCGTCGTCGGCCGCCGCCTTCACACAGGCGTCCAGGCTCTCCTCGGTGCGCCCGCAGATCACGGTGTGCCGGCCCGAGGCGGCCAGCCGGCGGGCGATCGCCGCGCCCAGGCCCCGGCTGCCGCCGGTGACCAGGGCGGCCCCGCGGTCCCCCGCGCTTCGGCCGGGAGCGGGCGTCGAGAGGTGATCAGACACGGAAGAGCAGCCCCCCGTAGTACCAGCCCGACCCCACGGTCGGCGTGTAGCACAGGTCCCCGGCCCGCAGCCGGCCCTCGAGCGCCATCTCGGAGAGCACGATCGGCACCGAGGCGCTGCCGGTGTTCGCCCGCGTCTCGTAGTTGGTGACGAAGCGTTCCCCGGGGATGCCGAGGCGTTCGCGGACGGCGGTGTGCAGCTGGCCGGTCCCGGGGTGCGGCACCACCCAGTCGATCTCGTCCATCTTCGTGTCCGAGCGGGCCAGCATCCGGGCGGCCAGGTCGGCGTGGGAGTCGGCCGCGACGGAGACCAGATCGCGGCTGCTCCTGATCCACCCGTTGGGCGGGTGGACGGTGACCGTCTCGCGGCCGGAGCCGTCACTGATCAGCAGCGAGTCCCACAGGCCCCCGCCCGGCTCCGCGCCGCGCGACAGGACGGCCGCACCGGCCGCGTCGCCCACGATCAGTTCGCCCTTGCTGCCCGGGCGCACCCGGCGCGAGAAACGCTCGCTGGAGACGACCAGTGCGTGGCGCCAGGTGCTGTGCGCCCCGAACAGCGCCGCCGCCGTCTGCACCCCGTGCACGAAGCCCGTGCAGGCCCCGCACACGTCGAAGGCGAGCGCCCGGTCCGCGCCCAGCAGGTGCGCGGTGTGCGGGCCCCACTCGGGGACGAACTGACGGTCCGTCCAGTTGCTGAGGACCAGCAGGTCCACCTCACCGGCCGTGACGCCCGCCTGCTCCAGAGCGGCCCGGGCGGCGCGCACGCCCATGTACGCGGGTGTCTCTTCTTCGTCCGCCACATGGCGGCTCCGTACGTCGAGCCGGCCGATGACGGCCTCGTCCACGGCGTTGCCGGCGGGATCCACGGCCGTCTCGTTCTCGACCAGACGGCGGGGGTAGTAGTGACCGAATCCGGACAGGCGCAGACCGCTCTCGCGCCACAGGGCAGTGGTGTCGGGCATCTCTCGTCTTCCCGTACTGTGCGGTGCCGCCGGGACCGGGGACCGCCTGGCGGACGTGGGACCGTCGGAGCTCACGGAATCCGCAGGAGCATCGCGCCCCAGCTGAAGCCGCGGCCGATGCCGATGGTCGCGACGAGATCACCGGAGCGGATCGTGCCGGAGCGGATGTTCTCGGAGAGGCAGCTGGGGATGGAGACGCTGGAGGTGTTGCCGCGCTCCTGGATGTTGGTGAGGAGCTTCTCGCCCGGGATCTCCAGCGTCCGGCACACCTGGTTGATCATGTTCAGGTTGCCCTGGTGCGGCACGAACCAGTCGACGTCGCCGACGCTCAGGCCGTTGCGCTCCAGGATCTCCTGGCCCACGTGGGAGAGCAGCTTCGGGCCGACCGCGCCGACCTCCCGGCCGCGCATCAGCATCTTGTCGTTCTCGTCGATGTCGAAGGCGTCGAAGTACGAGCCGTCCGCGTGCAGCGCCACGTCCAGCAGCCCGCGCTCCTCGGTGTCCGCCGACCAGACCGCCGCGGCGGCCCCCGCGCCGAACAGCGCCGAGTAGCGGTAGTCGAAGTTCAGGATGGGGCTCGGGTTCTCCGCGCAGACCACCAGCGCGTTGCGCATTCCCAGGGCCGGGAGCATCGAGGCGGCGGTGGCGGTGGCGTACATGAACCCGGCGCAGGCGACCGAGGTGACGTCGAAGCAGGTGGCGTGGCGCAGCCCGGCCTGCCGCTGGAGCGGCAGCGAGATGTCCATGTAGTTGTTGGTGGCGCTGGAGGGGTTGGTCCGCGGCCGGGTGGTGGAGGTGGTGCCGATGACCAGGTCGATGTCGTCGGGCTCCAGGCCGGCGGCGGCCAGGGCGCCGTCCACCGCCCGGGCCGCCATCTCCACCGCGCGCTCCTTCTCGTCGGACGGCCAGTGGCGGCTGACGATCCCGGTGTGCTCGCGTATCCAGGCGTCGTCGATGCCCAGCGCGTCGATCTGCTCGAAGTGGGCGTTGGTGATCGGCTCGCCGGGGAAGTAGTGGCTGATGCCGGCGAGCCGCACGGGGGCGATCGCGGTGGGCGGCAGGGGGCGGCGGCCGGCCGTCACCGGGTCGGGAACGGTGGCGGTGGGAGTCATCGGTAGAAGCCTTCCGGGTCCATGGTGCGCAGCAGGGTCAGTTCTTCGGTGGTGACGGCCTTCTCCTCGACCAGGAGCCGGCTGACGCCCGCGGCGGGCGTGCTCTCGCCGGCGCCGGCGCCGGTGCCGGTGCCGTCGTCGGCCGGGGTGAGGGCCCAGCCGGTGAGGTCGCGCACGGCGGCCGCGGGGTCGTCGGGCAGGTCCCGCCCGGTGCGCCCGCGGCCCGGCGCCGGCGGCAGCCAGCTCGTCAGCTCGAAGGCGGCGCCCGGACCGGACCGGGAGAAGCGCCCGAACTGGCTGACCACGTCACGGACGCGCAGGCCCGGACTGGTGAGGTGGGTCAGCCGGCGTACGTAGCGGCGGGGCGAGGCGGCCGCGACGACGACGCAGTCCACCGAGGAGGCGATGTCGTTGGCCCCGCCCGTGCCGGTGATCCAGCGGCCGTCGGGCAACAGCGTCGTGTTGATGTTGGCGTCCGGGTCGATCTCCGCGGCGGAGAGCACCCCCAGGCAGCGGGGGTTGGCCGCGACCGCGCCGCCCAGCGTCTCCGCGATGCCCGCCAGCATCTGCGAGCGCTCGGCGTGCCGCTGGCTGAAGAGGAAGACGTCGCCGGGCTCGGGGTCCATCGACTGGAGGCCCAGTTCGGCGGCCACCCGCACCCGGACGCCGTCGTCCGCCAGCAGCCGGGCGGCCAGCCACGCTGACATGTGGGAGGTGCCGATGCCGGCGAGGAGCGTGTCGTAGCCGCGCTCGCGGACCAGGTCGGCCACCGCGCGGGCGCCGAGCACGATGAGCTGCTCCTGCTCGGTGGGCGGGCCGGACACGTCCGTCCCGCTGTCGGGGCCCGCCGTGCCGTCGGCGGTGCCGGGGGGAGCGGGGAAGACCAGGGAGGCGCGGCGTTCCCCGCCCAGGCGCTCCAGGTAGCCGGCGTGGCTCTCCACCCCGCCGACCCACTTCTCGTACCAGTCGGCGGCGGACCGCGGGTCCTTGCAGGCGGCCACGGTGTCGGTGAGGAAGTCGTAGTCGTCCAGGTAGCCCTCGACCCCGGCCAGTCCCCCGGTCCGCAGCGACTGCGGGTGGGCGCCGAGCGGGGCCTCGCACAGACCGAGGACGCGGGCGGCCGGGATCACCACCCGGTCCGGCATCGCCGCGATCACCTCGTCGTCGACGATCGCCTCCACGGAGGCCAGGACCCCTTCGGCGGCGGCGTACGCGGCCCAGGCGCCCTCGCCCAGCGGGGGGCAGGCCACGACGTTGCCGCGCCGGTCGGCGCAGACGCCGTGGAAGAGGGTGAAGCGGGGGCGCAGCGGGCTGAGCAGGGTGACGGTGCGCTCCGGGTCCTCCGGGTGCTCCGGGTGCGGCACCAGGTGCAGGGACCCCTCCTTGCCGTGGCGCAGGTCGGTCTCGGCGAGCATCGAGCCGGTGGTGGCGAAGGGCTGGCCGAGCGCGGCGGCCATCAGGCGCTGGGTGTAGCTGAGCAGCGACCACATCTCCACCTCGAACGGCCGGCCCTCGGCGACTTCGCGGTAGAGGCGGTTGGGGCGGGGCGAGGGGTAGGTGTCGCCGAGGAAACCGGTGATCACCTTGCGCACCGCTCCGGAGAGGGCGAGCGCGTGGGCGCTGGAGTGGACGGCGGTGGTGCTGACGGTGAGGCTGCGGGTCCCGGCGAAGGACCGGCAGAGCGCGTTGAGGAGGGCGTTGGGCCGGGACATCGTCGCCGCGGCGTGCACGTGGTCGCCCTCGCGGACGAAGCGGCGCACCAGGTCGTCGGGGCCGGCGGCCAGGTAGGGGGTGTGCCGGGCCCCGTCCGGGCGGGCGGGGGCGGCGTGGCGTTCGGGGACGGTGGTCATGCGCGCTCCAGGGCCATGACGGAGGTCTGCGAGCCGAAGGCGAAGGACAGCGAGACCGCGAGGTCGATCTCGGTGTCGCGCGGCCCCTCGGCCACGTGGTCGTGGTCGCACTCGGGGTCCGGGTTGAGGTGGTTGGCCGTGCGGGCCAGCCGCTGGTGGTGCAGCATCAGCGAGGTGGCGGCGACGTTGATGATCCCGGCCATGCCGAACGTGTGGCCGTACACGGGCTTGTTGGAGCCGTGCGGCGGCAGACCGGCGTCGTCGTGGTGCGGCAGCAGACGGCGCAGCGCCCGGCTCTCGGCGATGTCGTTGTACCGGGTGGCGGTGCCGTGGCCGCAGACGTAGCCGATCTCCTCCGGCTTGCGCCCGGCGTCCTCGAGCACGCCCGCGACGACCGAGGCGGTGACGTCCCCGACCAGGTCCATGCTGGTGGCGTGGTGGGCCTCGTTGAGGGCACGGTGGCCCAGGATCCGCGCGTAGATCCGGGCGCCGCGCTCCCGGGCGGACGACTCGCGTTCCAGGCAGAGCGTCATGGCCCCCTCGCCGAGGGCGAATCCGCGCCGGTCGCGGTCGTAGGGGCGTACGGCGCCGGCGGGGTCGTCGGCCTCGGGGGAGAGCACACCGTCGCCGAGGGCCAGGTAGCAGCGGGCGACCTCGGGCGCGATCGGGAACTCGTGGCCGCCGGCGAGGACGACGTCGGCGCTGCCCGAGCGCAGTTCGCGCAGGGCGATGCCGATCGCGTGGTGGCCGCCGACACAGGCGCTGCTGACGGTGGTGACCAGGCCGCGGGCGCCGACGCCGATGGCGGACAGGGTCGCCGGGCAGCCGGCCAGTCCGCGGAACATCGCGGTGGCCTTGCCCGCGTACGGGTCCTGTCCGGGGCCGGCGGTGATGGTCTCTCGCCACCAGGACAGGGGGCCGCGGGACGAGGACTGGACGATGCCCATCCGTTCCGGTGCGATCTGGCCCCGGGCGATCCCGGCGTCCTTCAGCGCGTCGGTGACGGCGGCCATCGTCGCCAGGATGTCGCGGTTGTACTTCGCGGCGTGCGCCGGCAGGAGGTCCGGAAGCCGGGTCGCGGCGTCGAAGTCGTCGAGCTGCGCGGCCGCGTGGACGGGCAGCCCGGCAGCGGTGAACTCGGGCCGTTCCAGCCGGCTCACCTGTGAGGTCCCGGTGGAGACGTGGTTCCAGAACGCGTGGACATCGGGAGTGCCGGGTAGTGCACACCCGATGCCGGTCAGCACGATGGGATCGTGGGGATCTGCGGAGTGAACTCGGCTGCTGTCCATGGCTCGAAGCTAGCCCTCACTACATGAGTCTCGATATTGCCGTCAAGTACTCATGCGTGCCTTTTCCGGTGACTGCCGGTACTTGACCCGCCGTCACGTACCGCATCGGCCCGCGAGGTGTGCCGGCGCTCCTCGGCACGCACGCCGGCGGCCCGGCGCCTCCACAGGGAGGCACGGGTCATGTTGCGCCTGGCCACCTGCTCGACGAGACCGAGCTCGCCCGGGTGCCTGGTGAACGCCTGCACCTGCAACTCCCTGACGCCCC
>NZ_JBSGHG010000018.1:0-127449 GCF_053604275.1 Streptomyces sp. NPDC004051
CTGCCCACAGCCTGACATCCGCAAGGTCCCCACCCATGACCACACCAACGACCGATCTGGTCAGCAGTCACGCCAAACACCGTTGCAGTACTAGAGCCGGAGGGGATTGGGCAGTTCGGCCCATTCGTCCCCGGCCGCGCGGGGGGACAGCCGCATCAGCGTCAGGGCCTTGGCGGGCAGCGGTTCGCCGAGCAGGGCGGCAAGGTCCGGGGTGCGCGGCAGACCCCGTACGGCCGTCTCCAGCGCGGCCCGGAGCGCCGGGCCCGAACCCGTCGTACCGGCCAGCGCACCCGCGACCAGCGACCCGAACAGCTTGCGCCGCAGGGCGCGTTCGTCGTCCGTGACCATCCGGGCGGGCAGCTCGGGCACCGGGACGCCGTGTCGCGCCAGCCGCTCGGGGCTGATCCGCAGATCGGCCAGATCGCGGTAGACCAGCCGCACCGGCTCCCCGTCCGGCTCCAGCACCACCAGGAGGTTCTGACCGTGCGCCTCCAGCGCCACGCCCAGCTCGAGCAGCCGCAGCCCGACCGTGAGGGCGAGCCGCGCGAACCGGGCCGCCCAGGCGGAGGAGCGGGACACCTCGGTGGCCGCCAGCGCCGCCACCGGGACCACCCGCTCCCCGGCCGACACGTACTCCTGCGGCGACTCGCGCACCACGGCCGCCAGGTCGGGGGAGCCGGCCGCCGCGGCGCCCAGGGTGCGGGTGATGTGCAGCAGCCCGCCGGTCCGCGCGGCCACCGACTCCCCGAAGCCGGACAGCACCGCGGACGCGGCGACCGAGCCGAGCGAGATGTCCCGCACCGAGGACGTCAGCCGCGTACTCAACGCCGTTTTGACATGAGGGCCTTCGGGCAGGGCGAGGGTGCGCAGCGCCATCAGCGGATGCGCGGCGACCCGCCGGGCGGGGGCTTCCCGCTCCTCTTTTCCGGGTTCTCCGGGCTCTCCCCGCCTGAGCACGTGAGCCGCCTGCCACGGGTGCACGGGGATCACCATCCGCTCCCCGTCCCGCAGCCACTCCGGCCAGACCCCCGTCACCAGGCAGCCGTCGGCCGGTACCGGCACCAGCCCCAACTCCACGACCGGCCGGTGCTCGGGCCCGTACGCCAACTGCTCGGCGACCGAGAAACCGGGCCGGGAACGGCAGTTGGGATGGAACGGGTGCCCGTCGACCACCCGCTGCTCCCACTCCCAGTCCCACCGGGGCCCCGCGTCCGGGCCGTCCTCCGGCCGGTCCGCCCGGGACAGCGCCAACGAGGCGACGCTGTGCGCCAGTTCGACGGCGAAGGCCGCCGAGCGCGGTACGGCGAGCCGCGTCATCAACCGTGCCGGATCGTCGTACGCCACCTCGTCCAGGTGGACGACGGTGACGTACGCGGCGGTCGCGTACGGATCCGGTCGCGGGCCGTGCAGCCGCCGCCCGTCCGCCAGCCGCAGGGTGAGCCCGTCCCGGTGCGGCTCCCGGCCGGTGATCCACGGCAGCGGATCGTGCGCGAGGCCGCGCCACAGCCGGGTCAGCACGGCCGCGCGGGCCCCCGGCAGTGCCGTCGCGTACCGGGGCAGCAGAGCAGGCCGTACGGCGGCCAGCTCGTCGGCGATCTCGGCCTCGGCGGTGGGGGGACGGTGCACGGGCGGGCTCCTCGGGTACGAACAGCGTTGCGGGACGAACAGGCGGTCCGCGACGGACATACTGATCGTCCCCGTCCGGACAGACCGTTGGGAAACAGTGGAACGCGTGGACCCCATGCCCCCGCCCGCAGACGACGACGCGGCGACCCGCGCCCACCACACCGCCGGGCTCGCCGCCCGCGCCGACGCGTACGCGGCCGTACCGCTGCTGAACTGCCTGCTGCGCGAGGTGGCACAACCCGTGCCGGACACGGACCCGGACCCGGACCCGGACCCGGCCACGGACCCGGACCCGGCCACGGACCCGGACCCGGCCACGGACCCGGACCCGGACCCGGCCACGGACCCGGACCCGGACCCGGGCCTCAGGACGTACCGCCTGCCCGGCGTCGACGGCCTGCTGCGGGTCCGCGGCACCCGCCGTCCCGCCGCACCCGAGGTCCGCGTGGACGGCGCCTGGCACCGCGTGGACCACGCCGAACTGGTGAAACTCGTCGCGGAGGAGCTGCACCGGCACACCGGCCTGCCCAACCACGAACTGCCCGCCGAGATGACCGACAGCAGGGACGCGGTGGCCGCGCTGCTCGCGGCACGGGCCCGGACGGCCCCGCCCGTCGACCCCTACCTCCGCTCCGAACAGTCCCTGCTCACCGGCCACACCCACCACCCCGCCCCCAAGGCGCGCGGCGGCGGCCCCGCGGCGAACTGGCTGCCGTACGCACCGGAGGCGTACGCCCGCTTCCCGCTGACACTGCTCGGACTGCGCGAGGACACGGTCGTCGAGGAGGGCGACACCTCGGCCCTCGACCGGCTCGGCACCGCCCCGCCCGGCTACAGCCTGCTGCCCGCCCACCCCTGGCAGCTGGAACTGACGGCCCGGACCCTCGCCCCCGCCTTCGCCGACGGCCGTCTGCTCCGACTGGGCACGACCCCGTTCCCGACCTGGCCCACGGCCGCGGTCCGCACCGTGTACGCCCCGGCACGCGACCTGTTCCTGAAGTTCAGCCTCGACGTCCGCATCACCAACGACATCCGCCGCCTGTGGCGCCACGACCTGCTGAAGCTCCGCAGGACCGACACGGCGGTCCGCGAGGCGTTCGCCGCCTTCGACGGCCCGGCGGCCTGGCTCGGCGACCGCGGATACCGCACCGCGGACTTCGCCTTCGAGGAGCTGGCCGTGGTCGTCCGCGACGGCCTGCGCGACCACCTCCTCCCCGGCACGACCCCCCACCTCGCCGCCGCCCTGGCCGAGGAGTACGACGGCAACCCGCTCGCCGCCACCACGACCCCCGCCGCCTGGTGGGAGGCCTACCTGGCCCAGGTCGTCCCCCCGGCCCTGACCGCCTTCGCCCGGCACGGAGTCGTCGTGGAGGCACACCTGCAGAACACCGTGATCGCCGTCGACGCCGGCGGCACGCCCGCACAGGCCCTGTACCGGGACGCCGAGGGCGTGAAACTCCTGCCGGAGGTATCCAGGGAGGCGGGCTGGGAACGCCTGGTGTACTGCCTGATCGTCAACCACCTGACCGAGATCGCCGCCGCCCTCGCCGAGCACCACCCCGGCCTCGACCCCTGGCCCGCGGTACGCCGCGAACTGGCCCGCCACCCTCTCCCCGAGACCCCCGCCCTCCTCACCGCCCCCACCCTCCCCGCCAAAACCAACCTCCTCCTCCGCTGGACCAACGCCGACGGCGCCTCCGCCCGCTACCGCCCGGTCCCCAACCCGTTGACGGACACGCAACCATGACCGCCCCAGCCGATGGTGTTCCTGCGGGTGGGGTAAGAGGTCTGAACGCGGCGTCGCAGGTCGGGGACGGTGGTGCTGCCCGGCGGGCGTGAGATCGAATGGCGGTGCATCGGGCCTTGTCGGGGGCGGCCGACTGCTCGTGCGGGCGGTGTTCCGCGACCGCCCGGCGGGACGGCGGACTCGACGTGGGCGGCGCCGGGACACGCGCCCTTGCCCCCGGGGATGACACACCGTTCCAAAACCGTGAGCACTTCAGCCCCATCTGTCCTGATACCGCTCATCTGAGCGCTTGAGTGACACATGGCCGCCAACTGCTCACGCTTTTCCGCAAGGCACCCGTCTCCGGGCCCGGTTCGGCACCGCTCACGTCACACTCCACGCCCCGAGCGCAGTCAGACCGATAGTGCCGTCTTCCTCCGAGGTGAGAACGCCGTCCTGCGTGGCGGTGACGGAACGCCCCCGCCTGCGCGGGGAACACTCCAGCAGCTCGTCGAAAAGGTTGGCGAAGAGCTTCAGCTCCAATTGGTCCCGCACTACCGCTGTCGTCACGTGAAAGTTCTCCCGACATCTCAGTAGCCCACCAGCGTCAACGCCTCGATGTCGTATGGACGGAGTGACCGCCCTGTGCATTACACCTGGCGAGTCTCGGGGAGGGGGAAACACTGAGCCCCGCCAACTTGACGTCGCAGGTCAAAGGGCTGGTGTGGCGGCCTCCTGGGGTACTCGCGCCGGTCATGGGCGGGAGTCTGCGGGGTAGATCGTCCGTCAGCTTGCCGCTTAACGTCTGGTACCGAACTTGATCAGTGGACTGTGAGCGGCTTCGAGGGGTGCTGTGGATCTCGGCTCTGTGATCATCGCGGTGGCAGGTGTGGCCGGAACACTGGGGGGATCGTTGCTTACTCAACGTGTCTCTGAACGGGCAAAACGTCGGGAGATAGAGCTGGTTCGGGACCATGAAGAGGTCCGCGACAACCTCCTGCTCCGACGTACCTGCTATGTGGAGCTCAATCGGGACGCACGTCAGTTCACCACGGCGCTCAGCCAGTTCCTGCATGTCATGCAGGAACGTGGGGCCGAGGAGACCGATCGGGCAGCACTCGATGAGGCAAAAAGAGCCCACCGCGACACGTACTCCCAAGCGCAGATGATCGCCCCTGACGACGTGCTCGTATCTGCGAGTGAGGTCAACAAAGCCCTGACCAATGTATATGGCCAGGTCAAACGCCTGGAGCGAGAAGCGCCCGGCCCTGAGGAGACGATGGCCGCTGCGTTCCGGGCCCAGGCGGAGGTCTGGGGCCTGCTGCGGGCCATGAGGACTGTGATGCGCCGTGACCTCGGGGTGACCTTTGTGAGTGACGACGCGTCGGTACATCTCCCCGCCCAGTTGGCCGGTCCTCAAGGCAGGGGTTGAATCACAAGCTCAGCGGTTGACTTCGAGGTTCGTCAGGACGAGCAGAGCGCGCAGGAGTCGGGTGGCGCGGGCGGGATCGGTGCGGAGCTTGGTGAGGATCCGCCAGTTCTTGAGGTGGGCGAAGCCGTGCTCGACCGGTGCCCGTCCGATCGCGAGGACGCGGTTGGCTTCCTTCTCGCCCGGGGTGAGCTTGTGGGTGCGGCTGGCGGTGTAGCCGGTGACGATGACGGGATCGTGGATGTCGTTGTCCAGGCCACGGAAGCCGAGGTCGGCTAAGAAGCCATCTCAATTGGTGTGTGCGCCTCCGCACGTGAGAGTCAGGCTGTCCGGCCCATGCACCATGGCTTGACCGTGATGTGAGACTTGCGGCATGGACATGGGGCGTGAGTCGCGGTGGGAAAAGGACGCAATGACGGTGGAGATCGTTTTCGCCCTGGTGACTGCCCTCGCGCTGGCTGCGGCGATCTTCGCCGTTGCTCTGGCTCTCTCGCTAGCCTTTGGCATCTCTGGTGCAGCGAAGGAGGGCGTGTTGGTGGGGGGCGCACTGCTCGGAGCGACGGCCGGAATGTGGCGTCTGGTACGGGTGCTGCGTCGGTTCGACGAGCAGCGCCGAATGGGCCGCTGACTGCAGGCCCTCCCCTTGAGGTCGCTAGCCTGCCGGCGGTGGCAGGGATCGTTGAGCGGCTGGTGCCGGACGAGTTGTGGGAGCTGTTCCAGCGGGTGGTGCCGGAGGCGCCGACGCGGCCCCAGGGCGGTGGCCGACGTCGGCACGGCGACCGTGAGGTGCCGGCCGCGATCGTGTTCGTCGCGACCTCCGGCTGCACGTGGCAGCAGTTGCCCGCCGCCTCGTTCGGGCCGTCCGGGGCCACGGCGCACCGCCGGTTCACCGAGTGGGCCAAGGCCCGGGTCTGGGCCAAGCTGCACCGGCTGGTCCTGGACGAACTCGGCGCCCGCGGCGAGCTGGACTGGTCGCGGTGCGCGATCGACTCGGTGAACCTGCGGGCCCTGAAAAGGGGGACCTGACGGGTCCGAATCCTGTGGACCGGGGCACGTACGGCTCGAAGATCCATTTGATCACCGAGCGGACGGGTCGGCCCCTGTCCGTCGGCATCTCCGGCGCCAACGTCCACGACAGCCAGGCTCTGGTCCCCCTGGCCAAGGGCATCCCTCCCGTCCGCTCCCGGCGGGGCCCCCGTCGGCGCAGGCCCGGCAAGTCCATGCCGACAAGGGCTACAACTACCGCCATCTGCGGCAATGGCTGTCCCGGCGGGGCATCCGGTACCGCATCGCCCGCAGGGCATCGAGACCTTGCAGCGGCTCGGCCGACACCGGTGGACGATCGAACGCACCATGGCCTGGCTCGCCGGCTGCCTTCGGCTTCACCGCCGCTACGAGCGCAAGGCCGAGCACTTCCTGGCCTTCACCAGCATCGCCTGTACCCTCATCTGCTACCGCAGACTCGCCAAATGAGATGACTTCTAAGCTGGATCTGGAACTGGCAGCCGGAGGAGTTGCGGCCCGACCCCTCGCGCGTGCGCGGGAAACTGCGGCTGTGGCGGCAGGAGTGGAGGTCGGTCGGCGGGGAGGTCGACCGGGCGGCCGCGCTCACCATCCCCGACCTCCTCAAGTGCCTCGACCAGTGTGACGAGTCCACGAACATCGGCAAACGCGACGCGTTCATTCTCGCCCTGACCTAGTGCAACCTCCACCGTCGCGCCGAGCTGACCGACCTCCTGGTCAAACAGGTCAAGATCCTGCCCACGGGCCTGATCGTCACCACGGCGACGTCCAAGACGGACCGGCAGGCAAAGAGCGCAACGGAGTTCATCGCCAACCGCGATGACATCCGGTTCGTCGCCCGCGCCCGGGCCTGGTACGCGGTGCTCAAGGAGCTCGGCGCGGACGGTCCGACTCAGCCGGTGTCCCGGGCCCTGACGGTCACGGGCCGGCTCGCGAACCGGGCGCACGCCACCCGGCGCGGGGAGCGCATGAAGGGCGGCGCGATCAACGAACGCGTGCAGCTTCTCGCAGGCCGGGCCGGGATCCCCTACATCGGGGAAGAAGGTGCGGGCGCACAGTCTGCGGGCCGGCGCCGACACCGACATGATCGTCGCCGGGGTGCCCCTGCGGGAATGCAATCGGCGCGGCCGGTGGTCGGCGGAGTCGAACACGGCGGACACCGTTTATGACCGGCCGGTGATCGATCCGCAGGACGACCCGCTGTCCAAGGTGCCTCTCGGGGGCCACACGACAGTCCCTGAGCAGTAAACGACGAAGCCCCACCGCTCGGTTGAACGGTGGGGCTATTCGTGTACCTGCGGAGCCGACCGCGGGTACGGTTCTGGTGTCGAAGCAGAACAGGAGCCAGTATGCATGCTCTGCCGCAAGACCACACCGGTACTCGAATCGCACGTCTGCGCCGCGAACGGGGCCTGACGCAAAGGGCCCTCAGCGAACTCGCGAACATCCCGTACAGCACCCTGACGAAGGTCGAGCAGGGCGCCGCCCCCGCCTCACCCCACGTCGTGGGTGCGTGCGCCCGCGCGCTGCGAGTAGAGGTCTCCACCATCCAGGGACAGCCCTACGCGGACGAGCTGCGCGCCGACCAACTCGACGTGCTGATAAGGCCCATCCGCGAAGCCCTCGACGTGTACGACCTGGGCCCGGACCCCGACGTTCGCGCCCGCCGGCCGGAGGAACTGCACCGCGAAGCCGAACAGCTCTGCGCCGATGTGCGGGCAGGGCACATCAAGAGCGTCGCGTCGCGCGTCGCGGGCCTCATCGAAGAGGGCACGACCGCCGCGCACACTGCGCAGACCAGGGAGGGCTGGCTGACCCTGGCGAGTTTCTACCGCACGGCCTACGACGTCGCGGCAAAACTGGGCTACCCCGACCTCGCCCAGCTCTCTCTCGCCCGGCTCGACTGGGCGGCCCAGCGCGGGTCAGACGCCGTCCTCGGAGGCATGCACCACTACATGCGTGCCCTGACCTACCTGCGCGAAGGCAAGTACCACACGGGCCACCGCCTGGTGCGTCTTGGCCTGTCCACCCTGGAGCAGGCCGAGCCTGGACGTGAACGGCAGGTAGTCACCGGGCAGTTGCACCTTGGCGCCGCGGTGTTGTCCGGCCGCGCGCACAACGCGGAACAGGCGCACGTACACCTCGACGAGGCCGAGCGGATCGCGGCGGAGACCGGCGAAGCGATGGAAGTTCACTGGCTCGCTTTCGGGGAGACCAATGTGCGCGTGCACCGCGTAGCGGTTCTCTCAGAGCTGGACCAGTACGGCAAGGCCGTCGAGGAAGCGGAGAAGACCCGCATCCCGAAGGGATGGGCCAACTCCCGGACCAGTCACCACTATGCGGAGGTCGCGCGCTCATTCCTGTGGACAGGCAACCTCGACGCCTCCTTCGAGAACCTGCTCAGGGCGCGCAAGGCCGCTCCCCAGCAGGCCAAGTACCACCCGACCGTGCGCGAGACGTACGCGGGCCTTGAGGCCGCTCACCGGCGTCTCCCGAACAGCTTCCTCTCGTACGGGGCATGGCTCGGCCCCGCACCCGCACACTGATTCACAACGGGTGAAACTTTGGCCCCAACTATCCGAAAGTCCGGATAGTTGGGGCCTTTACGGTCCGCCACCATGTCGTCACTGGCCATTTCGACATGGAGCCGACCATGACGACTACCCCCCGCCCGGCACCGGGGCTCGCCCGTCGAAGCGCCTCAGACGCCGCTGAGTCCTCCCTGCCGGCCGCCGCACCAGCAGACGGCTTACCCCACGATCGCCTTCCACCCGCACCCGCCCGCCTGATCAACGACCCGATGAGCGTGTGCTTCGAGGTCTGCCCGCCCCGGGCCGGAAACGGCGTCCCCGAGGACGACGCTCGCCGTGTGGGAATGGCCCGGCGCCTGACCACCGACCGACTGCGGTACTGCGGCCTGGAGCCGCTGGTCGACGACGCCACGCTCATCGTCTCCGGGCTGGTCACCAATGCCATCCTGCACAGCGGTGGCGCACAGATCACCTTCACCATGACGGTCCGCGACGGCTTCTTGCACCTGGCCGTGCACGACGAGATGCCGGGCCGGCCGGTCGCCCGGCGCGCCGATGACACCGCCGAGCGCGGCCGGGACCTCTTCCTCGTCAACTGCCTTGCCAGCGCCCACGGCGGAGCCTGGGGTACCAGCGGCGACGGGACGACCTGGTGCAAGCTCGGCCTCTCCGGCAGCCGGCCGTGACCGCCCGCGGCACCGCCCGATGCCTCCCCCGGCCTGTGGAGCAGTGGAAGCCGCCCCTGCCCCATGACCAGCTGGCCACCGTCCTGGACAAGCTCCGCGCCTGGCGGCCGTTCGACGGGTATGCCCTCCTCGACGACGTCGCGGCCGCCCTGGACGACGTCGTACCGGCTGAAGAGGACGTCGCGGAGATCGCCGAGCGGCTGCGCGGGCACCTCATGCAGCTCGTGGACATCGCCCTCGCCGCCGAAGAAGACCAGCGGGACGTCACCTCGGCACAGCTCATCGAGCAGGCCCGCACGCTGCGCACTGAAGACCTGCCCGGAGACCACCGCAGGGCCGTCGGGCACCTGCGCCGGATGGGCTGGACCGTCAACGAACTCCTTGACCGGCTCGTCGCAACGCGCTGCCTGCGGGAGGTGGCATGACCCGCTCCCAGACGCCCACCCGTACGCCCCTGCCCCGTACGAGAGAGAACACCGTGCGCACCGAGCCGCCCCTGGTCCCCTTCGTCATCCAGCGCGAGGGGGAGGAAGCCGCTCCCGACAACCTGATGCTGTCCCCGCTCGGGAAGGGCCGCTACCGGCTGAGCTACGCCGACGAGGACCCCCGGGACCGGGACCTGCGCGGCGTGCTGTGGGCCCGCTGCGGTTTCGGCGCCGTCGACGGCCGCGGGATGCCGGCGGGTCGGCCACAGTGGCGGATGATGCACCCCCTGCGGCAGCGGGGGACGATGCAGATGATGCGCTGCCAGGTCTGCGCCGAACGCGCGCGGACCCCGCTCGGGTACATCTTCCTCGCCGGGCCGGACACCGTGGACCCCGACGACCCGGTGATCCTCACGAGCCAGCCGCCGGTGTGCGCCCAGCACGCGCGCCCTGCTGCCGAACAGTGCCCGCAGCTCACCCCCGACCCGATGGTGTTCCTGGCGCAGAGCGCGCCCCTGTACGGCGTGAACGGCGTCGGCTACGGCTACAAAGACCAGAAGATGCAGGTCGTGGAGCGACCGGCCGGACCGATCCCCTACGGCCACCCGCTTCTGCCGACCGTCCTCGCCTCCCAGATGGTGCGCCGGCTCAGCTCCTTCCGGCTTGCGGGCCTGAACGAACTGCTCCGGAACCTGGAGCGCACCGCATAGACCCCTGTCCGGTGGCCCGGCTGTCCCCCGACCTGGGCCGTCGTACAGGTCCAACTCCCGGCGCGGGGCTGACTGCCCGACTCGTGTTCCCCCACGGCAAGGTCACTGCCCCGCGCCGGGTCCATCAAGAAGCCCTACACCTCGCTGTTGACTGACGGAGGGCATTGTGCACGACACCCAGTTAAAGGAACTCGCAGGGCGGACCGTACTGGTCACCGGCGGCGCCGGGCTGATAGGCAGCCGGATCACCGGTTACCTGCGGCAGCTCGGGGCCCGTCCGATCGCCCTGTGCACGCTGGACGCCTACCCGCGGCACACCTATCGGGACCTTTTCGGCGTCGACCCCTCCGACCCGGACGTCATCGTCGGCAACATCCAGAACCCGAGCCTGGTCAAAAAGGTAGTGGCCGAGGCCGACTACGTGATCCACGCCGCCGCCCTCGCGGACGTCGCTGCCTGCACCCGCAAGCCCATGGCGGCGATCCACAACAACATCACCGGTACGCAGGTGCTCCTCGATGCGGTCGCGGCCTGCGAACGGATCCGTCGGCTGGTGTTCGTCTCCTCGGCCAGCGTCTACGGCAACGGAAACCCGGATGACTGGGCCCGCCCCTGCGATGAGTACCGGGCGGTGCGGGCGCTGCTGGAATCCGTCTACGGCCGGATGCCGCCGCAGTTCCACGAGTACGGGCCGCTGCGACCGATGTCCCTCTACGGCAACACCAAGGCGTGGGGGGAGACCCAGGCTGCTCTCACGCTGGGCGCCGTAGGCACCTCGTACACGATCGTGCGGTACTTCTCCGTCTACGGCGATCCGCAGGTGATCAAGGAGAACAGTCATTCGTGGGTGGTGGCCTGGTTCGCCACCCGCGCCGCGCTGGGGCTGCCCCTGCACCTCAACGGAGGCGGCCACCAGATCCGGGACCTGGTCCACGTCGATGACATCGCCGCCGCCACCGTGCGGGCCCTGGTCGCGCCGCGGGCCCACAACGAGACGCTCAATATCGGTACGGGAACCCCCACCAGCATCCGCAAGGTGGCGGAGCTGGTCACTGCGCGGTACCCGGGAACCCGACTGGTGGAGACACCGAGGCCGCCCGGCGACCCACTCGGCGGATACGCGGCCACCCACCGCATGGAAACGGTGCTGGGCTGGCGGCCGACGATCACCGTCGAGGAGGGGGTGGCCCGCTATGCGCGCTGGCTGGGCCGGACCCCCGCAGTGATCCCCGAATGGTTGCGGAGCGAGTCCGAAGCCGCGTCCGCCTGATCAGATGACCGGCGGCCGACCCAGCCGGGTCATCCGCCACACCGTGGACCACCGCATCGGCCGGCGGGGTGGGCACGCAGTGCGCACCCCCTCGGCGAACCCGCCGAACCAAGCCCGAAGACCTCCCGCCGACCGGGTGCGTGCCACGGTCACCACGGCCCACACGCCCAGGTAGACGGGGACGAGGGGGGCGGGAAGGTGCCTTTTGGCGAGCCAGACCCGGTTACGGGCCACCATTCGGTGAAAGACCGCGTGCCGGGTCGGCGACGTCCACGGATGTTGGAGCACCAGCTCCGGCGCGTAGAGCACCTTCCAGCCCGCATTTAGCGCCCGCCAGGCGAGATCGGTCTCCTCGTGCGCGTAGAAGAACGGCTCCGGCCACCCGCCGATCTGATCCAGCATGCGCATGGACAGCCCGTGGCCGCCCCCCAGGAACGTCGTCACCAGCCCGCCGCGCATCGGGTCCGATGCCCGCAAGCGCGGGATGTGACGGCGCTGGGTGCGGCCGAGTTCGTCGGCGATGCGGAAGCTGACAATGCCCAGCCGGTCGTCCGCCGCGTACAGGTCCGTAAGGCGGGTGAAAACGTCCGGACTGATCAGCAGGCCGTCATCGTCCAGGTCCACCACCACATCGACGTCCCCGAACTCCCGCAGCCGGGCCAGAGCAGCGTTGCGGCCGCCGGAGACCCCCAGGTTCTCCGGCAGTTCGACGCCGGTCACCCCCTCGGGCAGGGGCGGCAGCGGCGAGCCGTTGCCGACGACCACCACCCTCGCAGCGGGCGTGTCCTGCTCGGCGACCGATGCAAGAAGGTCAGCGAGCTCGGCGGGCCGCGTGCCCATGGTCAAGATGGCGACGCCTAAGCGCGGGTGGCGCACGGATGAACTCCCCGCTCCTCGACTCTGGTGCCGGTGATGCTAGCCGTCCCAGAGCCGTCCACCGACCACCTACAGGAAGGCCTCCTCCATGCCCACCCTCCGCCTCGGCGAATACCTCACCGTCCCCACCAGCAGCATGCTGGCCGGCGCCCCGTACGAGCAGCTTGAGGAGACGGAACTGGCCGACTTCCTCGCGCGCTGGGAGGACTGGCACGACCAGGCCCTGGCCCGGCTCCCCCATCGCATCCATCCCACCGCGCAGATCCACCCGACCGCGATCATCGGCGATGACGTGATCATCGGCCCCGGGGTACGCGTGTGGGAGTTCTCCACCGTCCGCGCCGGAGCCGTGCTGTGCGCTGGTGTCTCGGTCGGCTTCAACTGCGAGGTCACCCGTACGTTCCTCGGCGAGCGGACCGTCCTCGGCCACCGGATCGGCGTCAACCGCACCCTGGTCGGTGCGGATGCCCACCTGTCCGCCAACCTGACCGTCGCGGCCATCAGCATGTGGAGCCCTCACATGCGCAGCCCCGAACGAGAGATCGTCCTGCGCGCACCCGGCGGCCTGTACCGATGCGGCACACCGCAGTTCGGTGCCCTGATCGGCGACCGGGTCCAGACCGGCAACAACATCAGTCTCGGGCCCGGTCTTGCGGTCGGCCGTGACTGCCGGATCGCCAGCGGCGTCACCCTCGCCGCACGCACCATCCCCGATCACAGCGCCATCAACGCACCGCACACCGCCGACGTCCATGTCCGCCAGCGTCCCGCCCGCACGTTGCAGGAACACCAGCCCCAGCACTGACCGGCACGGCCCTGACCTTGGTAGTCCCCGCTCCAGAGCGGGGACCACCCCGTTCTCCCTCTCCTTTCGGACCACCCAGGTGTAACGTCTTGGGCGCTCACTCCGTCCATATGACATCGAGGCGTTGACGCTGGGGGCCACTGAGATGTCGGGAGAACCTTCAGGTGACGACAACGGTAGTGCGGGACCAACTGGAGATCGGGCTCTTCGCCAACCTCTTCGATGAGGAGTTGGAAGGGCCTCCGCCGCCCCCCGCCCCAGCCCAGACCGATTCTCTCGCGCACGTGTGGATCGTCGTTGCGGAGCTCAAGGTCAAGGACCGCATCGCGAAGCAAGCCGACTTCCGCGGCTCGTTCACCGCCGCGCCCGAGACCCGCGTGGATGCGCGGAACACCCCCCCCGCCTGCGCAGGGACCACTGGCCCGCACCAGCTGATCGCGTTTCACCAGCCGAACACCCCCCGCCTGCGCAGGGACCACGCTTCGTGACCTGGGGCGCCAAGAGGGCTTTGCCGTTTCTTGACTATTGGCGGGCCTCATTGACATGGGTGAATTTTGCCAGAGTCGTCCTCTGGTGTGTGGGTGTATGGGAGCTGAGTGGCTTCCTCCGGTGTGAAAGTTGCTCGGTCTGTTTCATGCCGCAAGCCGGAGGGCCGTGAAGCGATGTGAGTGGTGGACCGGCGTGGAGAACGGGCTGCTCGGGAAGGAGTGGGCTCTGCGAGCGGTCTGAGGTGGCTGTCGAGCGGGCACGGTGAGGGCGTGGATGACGGCTGCGGGTGTGGTTGCCGGCGCCATAGCGTCCGGGCGTGCGGCTGGGGTGCTCGCGTGCATGTCGGGCTTCTGTGCCTGGTCGCGAGCCACACTCCGACCGTGCGGTAGGTGTCGGAGGCAGCTATATCGGTGGGCTCCGGTGCGTCCTTAGGGTCGTCACGTCGATGGATGCCGGGACATGTGGAGGGCACACCCTCTGCGCGTCCCGGCGGCTCGGGGCGGGACGCGCCCCTTGATGGAGAGGGGCCGTATGGGGCTGGACAAAACGGTCGGCAGCGTGGGCGAGGCAGTGGCGGACATCCCCGAGGGGGCGTCGCTGGCCGTCGGCGGGTTCGGCCTGTGCGGCATACCGAGCGCGCTGATCGCCGCACTGCTGCGGCGGGAGGCGGGCGGGTTCAAGGTCGTCTCGAACAACTGCGGCGTGGACGACTGGGGGCTGGGGCTCCTGCTGCGGGCCGGCCGGATCGTGCGCATGACCAGTTCGTACGTGGGCGAGAACAAGGAGTTCGCCCGCCAGTACCTCAGCGGGGAACTGGAGGTGGAGCTGGTGCCCCAGGGCACGCTGGCGGAACGCCTGCGGGCCGGCGGGGCGGGCATCCCGGCGTTCTACACACCGGCCGGGGTCGGGACGCAGATCGGGCAGGGCGGACTGCCCTGGCGGTACGGCGCGGACGGGCAGGTCGTGGTGGCGTCGCCGCCGAAGGAGACCCGGGTCTTCGACGGGCGCGAGTACCTGCTGGAGGAGGGCATCAGGACCGATTACGCCCTGGTGCGGGCGGCCGTCGGGGACCGGCACGGCAACCTGGTGTTCCGTTCCTCGGCCCGCAACTTCAACCCGCTGGCCGCGATGGCCGGGCGCGTCACCGTAGCCGAGGTCGAGCACCTGGTGGAGCCGGGTGAACTGGACCCGGACGAGGTGCACCTGCCGGGGGTGTTCGTGCAGCGGGTGGTCCGGGTCCTCCCCGACGACCCGACCGCCACCCGGCGGATCGAACGACGGTGTGTGCGGACCGAACAGGAAGGCGGTGCCTGACATGGCGCTCACTCGCGAGCAGATGGCGGCCCGGGCGGCCCGCGAACTGGTGGACGGCACCTACGTCAACCTCGGCATCGGCCTGCCCACACTGATCCCGAACCACCTTCCGCCGGGAGTCGAGGTGGTGCTGCAGTCCGAGAACGGCATTCTCGGCGTCGGCCCCTACCCGCTCGAGGAGGAACTCGACGCGGACTTGATCAACGCGGGCAAGGAGACGGTGACCGCCTTGCCCGGGGCGTCGTTCTTCGACTCCGCGCTGTCCTTCGGAATGATCCGCGGCGAGCACATCGACGCCGCGGTGCTGGGCGCCATGCAGGTGTCGTCCTCCGGGGACCTGGCGAACTGGATGATCCCGGGGAAGATGATCAAGGGCATGGGCGGTGCCATGGACCTGGTGCACGGGGCGCGCCGGGTCATCGTGCTGATGGAGCACACCGCCAAGGACGGCAGCCCCAAGCTCGTGGAGCGATGCGGTCTGCCGCTGACCGGCACCGGGGTCGTCCAGCGCGTCATCACCGATCTCGCCGTCGTCGACGTCACGCCGGAGGGTTTCTCGCTGGCCGAACTCGCCCCCGGCGTCGGCGTCGACGAGGTGCGTGCCGCGACCGGGGCCGACCTGCGCGTTCCCGCGCGGCTGGAGACGGTGGCCGGTGTCTGAGTAGCAGATGCCACCCGGCGGCACAACCGGTTCGGGTCCCCAACGCGGCAAGCGGGCTGTGGTGCTCCCTGCCATATCGTTGCGCGTTGAACGGACCCTACGGTGCCGGGCACCGGGCCGCTCCGGCCGATCCACGCCCTTGGAGCGGCCCGGTGTCCCCACCGCACCGAGGAGCCGCCATGCAACCGTCGTCTTTCCGGGGCGCCGTCGCCCCGCTGTCCCGTCTCGTGGCCGTCGTGGTCCTCGCCCTCGCGGCCGCCCTGGTCGGTCCGGCGCCGACCGCTCGGGCCGCGGTCGGCCTGACCAAGGTCACCGATTTCGGCGCCAACCCGGGCCAGTTGAACATGTACGTCTACCGGCCCGCGTCCCTGCCCGCCGAGCCGGCTGTGGTGTTCGCGCTGCACGGCTGCAGCCAGAACGCCCAGATGTACGCCGACAACTCCGGTCTGCCCGAACTCGCCGACCGGCACGGGTTCCTGGTGGTCTTCGCCGAGACCACTTTCTCGAACCACATGAACAAGTGCTTCAACTGGTACCAGAGCACCGACATCCGCAGGGGCCAGGGCGAAGCCGCGTCGATCCGGCAGATGGCCGCGCACGCGGTCTCCGCCTACGGCGCGGACGCCGGGCGGACCTACGTCACCGGCCTGTCCGCCGGCGGCGCCATGACGTCGGTGATGCTCGCCATGTACCCGGACGTCTTCCAGGCCGGCGCGGTCGTCGCGGGTCTGCCCTACGGTTGCGCCGGCGACGTCATGGCCGCCTTGAAGTGCATGGACCCCGGAGTCGACCTGACGCCGGACCAGTGGGCGAAGCGGGTCCGCGACGCCCATCCCTCGTGGTCCGGACCCTGGCCCCGCGTGGCTGTCTGGCACGGTGACGACGACCCCACGGTCGTCCCGCTCAACGCCGACGAACTGCGCGACCAGTGGACCGCACTGCACGGCCTGTCCCAGAAGCCGACCCGCACGTCCGTGATCGGCCCGAACTCCACCCGGCACGAGGAGTACGCCGCCGCGGACGGCTCGGTGGCCGTCGAGGTGAACCGGGTCCCGAAGATCGGGCACGCCACGCCGGTCGATCCCGGCAGCGGGCCCCAGCAGTGCGGCAGCACCGGCACCGTCAACTTCCGGGCCTCCATCTGCTCCAGCCACTGGATCGCCCAGTTCTTCGGCCTGACGAAACCCTTCGAGGACGACAGGCTGCCCGCCCCGGCCGGCCTGGCCGCGACCGACGCCACCGACACCACCATCCGCCTGAGCTGGAACGCCGTCGACGGCGCCGACGACTACGTCGTCTACCGCGACGGTGACCCGGACCCGCTCGCCACGGCAGACGCCACGTCCTATACCGACACCGGCCTGACCGCGGGCTCCTCCCACACCTACGCGGTCGCCGCCCGCGACGCGGACGGGAGGACGGGACGGTTCTCCGGCGCGGTCACCGCGCGGACCACCGGCGCCACCGCCGTCTGCTGGACCGCCACCAACTACGCCCACGTCCAGGCGGGACGCGCCACGACCAGCGGCGGCCACACCTACGCCAAGGGCTCCGGACAGGACATGGGTCTGTACAACACATTCGTCACCCGCACCCTGAGGGAGGCGCCCGTCGGCCACTTCACCGTCGCGGACGGAACCTGCGGCTGACGCAGGGCGCAGGGCCGGCCACGACCGTGGACGCCTCCCCGCACCCTCCACGGTCCCGTGTCCGTCATGGTGGCGGCCCGGAAGCCGCCGCCGTGTCGGCCCCGGCACGGTCGGTCACCGACGGTGCCGACGGCCCCTCCTGTCCCGCCACCGATGGCCGCCGCGGGGCCCGGCCCGCGGAGCGCGTCACGTCACGCCTCGCCTTGTGGAGGGAGCCACCATGGAAGCAGCCCTCACTGTGTGGGTCGCATCCATAGGTGTGTTCGGGCGGCGTCCGTACTGTTTCCGGCCATGACAAGCGAATTCCCTCCTCCCACCGCCCACTCGGCGCCGCCCGGCGCCGGCGTGGACCTGACGTCCCGGACCGCTCTGGTCACCGGTGGCGGCAGCGGCATCGGCAAGGCGTGCGCCACGGCGCTGGCCGCCGCGGGTGCCACCGTGCACGTGGTCGACCGGGACGCCGATTCGGCCAAGGAGGTCGCCGCCGGGATCGGGGGCGAGGCGCACGTCGTCGACCTGGCCGACCCGGCCGCGATCGAGACACTGCCGACCGAGGTCGACATCCTGGTCAACAACGCCGGCCTGCAGCACGTGGCACCCCTGACCGAGTTCCCGCCGGAGCGGTTCGCCCTCATCCAGCAGGTGATGGTCACCGCCCCGTTCCTGCTGATGCGCCGCAGCCTGCCGCACATGTACGCGCAGGGCTGGGGCCGGCTGATCAACATCTCCAGCGTCCACGGACTGCGGGCCAGCGCCTACAAGTCCGCCTACGTGACCGCCAAACACGCGCTGGAGGGCCTGAGCAAGGTGGCCGCGCTCGAGGGCGCCGCCCACGGCGTGACCAGCAACTGCGTCAACCCCGGCTACGTCCGCACCCCCCTGGTCGAGAACCAGATCCGCGACCAGGCCGCCGCACACGGGATCAGCCCCGACGACGTCCTGACCGATGTGCTGCTGACCCGCTCACCCGTCAAACGCCTGCTGGAGGCGGAGGAGGTCGCCGCGGCCGCGCTGTGGCTGTGCGCCGACCACAGCAGCTACATCACCGGAACCTCGCTGCCCCTCGACGGCGGCTGGGGAGCCGGCTGACCCGCCGCCCCGCACCCGAGACCGCCCCCCACGCCCGTCCCCGCACCCACACCTCACCCGAGAATCGGTGAAGCCATGTCCGAGACCACAACCGCCAAGCCGGGCGAGCCCCGCTCCGGCGGCATCGCCCGCATCGTCGGGGCGAGCCTGATCGGCACCACCGTCGAGTGGTACGACTTCTTCCTCTACGGCTCCGCCGCCGCGCTGGTGTTCAACACCCTCTTCTTCCCCAGCAGCGACCCGCTGGTGGGCACGCTGCTCGCCTTCATGACCTACGCGATCGGGTTCCTGGCCCGGCCGATCGGCGGCATGGTCTTCGGGCACTACGGCGACAAGATCGGCCGTAAGAAGCTGCTCGTGCTCAGCCTGCTGATGATGGGCGGCGCCACCTTCGCCATGGGTCTGCTGCCCACCTACGGCAGCATCGGCGTCGGCGCCCCGATCCTGCTCACCGTCCTGCGCCTGATCCAGGGCTTCGCCCTGGGCGGCGAATGGGGCGGCGCCGTGCTGATCGTCTCCGAGCACGGGGGCGACAAGCACCGCGGTTTCTGGGCCTCCTGGCCGCAGTGCGGCGTCCCCGCCGGCAACCTGCTGGCCACCGCCGTTCTCGCGGTGCTGGCCTCGGTCCAGTCCGAAGCGGCGTTCCAGTCCTGGGGCTGGCGCATCCCCTTCCTGCTCTCCGGCGTCCTGGTCCTGATCGGACTGTGGATCCGCGTCTCGGTGTCCGAATCCCCCGTCTTCCTCGCCGCCCAGGCCAAGGCCGACGCGGCCGCCGCCCAGGGGGCCAAGGAACAGCCGCCCGTCGTCGAGGTCTTCCGCCGCAGCTGGCGCGAGGTGCTCGGGGCCATCGGCGTCCGCTTCGGCGAGAACATCTCCTACTACATCGTGACCTCCTTCCTGCTGGTCTACGTCACCACCCATCTGGACCTGCCGAAGAGCACCGCGCTGAACGCCGTCCTGATCGCCTCGGCGGTGCACTTCGTCACCATCCCGCTGTGGGGAGCACTCTCCGACCGCATCGGCCGCAGGCCCGTGACGCTGATCGGCGCGGTCGGCATGGCCGGCTGGGCGTTCGCCTTCTTCTCCCTGGTCGACACGGAGTCCTTCACCGTGATCACCCTCTCGGTCACCGTGGGCATGCTGCTCCACGGCGCCATGTACGGACCGCAGGCCGCCTTCATCTCCGAGATGTTCGACACCAAGGTCCGCTACTCCGGGGCCTCCGTGGGCTCGCAGCTCGCCTCGATCCTCGCCGGCGCCCTCGCCCCGATCATTGCCGTCGAGCTCCTCAGGCGCTTCGGTTCCTCGACGCCCATCGCCCTCTACCTCGCGGCCGCCTCGGTGGTCACCGCCGTCACGGTCCTCGTCATCAAGGAGACCCGCGGCCGTGACCTGACCGTCTCGATCGCGGACGAGCCGTCGGAGCGGCAGCGGCAGGAGGCGTCGCTCACCGGTACCGACCGGGCCTAGAAGTCCGAAGGCCCGGAGGCCGCCGTGTCGCGGTCCGCCCCGTGCAGGAGGAGACGGGCGGACCGCGGCATGCCCGTCCGCAGAGACCGCGCCCCCGAGGGGGCTACCACAGCCCATCCGCGCACCAGCCGAGCAGCTGGAGGGAGGACCGCCCCATGCCCCCCACGCCCCCCATGTCCCCCGTGACCGTGGGCAGCGACCCCTCCCGCACGGCGACGGCGGCACTCCGGCAACTGCTCGACCTGCTCGCCGCCGACGCACCCGTCGAACGCCTGGCCCAGCCCGCGGCCCGGGCCCGCGCGGCCGGAGCCGACCCGGGCGAGCAGGCCGTCATCGACGAGGCCACCCGGACCGCACTGGACATCCACCGGGCCCTGACCCAGAGCCGGCGCCGGGAGGCCGAGCTCGCCGCCCTCTTCGACACCGCGAGCGACCTGGCCGCACTGCGCGACCTGGACGCCGTACTGCGGGCCATCGTGCACCGGGCCAGAACCCTGCTGGGCACCGACACCGCGTACATGACCCTGAACGACCCCACGGCCGACGACACGTTCATGCGGGTGACCGCCGGCTCGGTCTCCGCGAAGTTCCAGCAGCTGCGCCTCGCCATGGGGGAAGGGCTCGGTGGTCTGGTCGCGCAGACCGCCCGCCCCTACGCGAGCCCCGACTACCGCACCGACCGCCGTTTCAAGCACACCGGAACCATCGACGAGGGAGTCGACGAGGAGGGCCTGCGCGGCATCCTCGGCGTGCCCCTGCGCGTCGGCCGGCGGGTGATCGGCGTCCTGTTCGCCGGAGACCGCGCGCCGCGCGACTTCACCCCCGAGGCCATCGCCCTGCTCTCCTCCCTGGCCGACCACGCCGCCGTGGCCATCGACGGCGCGCGCCTGCTGGAGGAGACCCGCTCCGCGCTGGTCGAACTGAACGCCGCCAACGAAACGGCCCGGGCCCACAGCGAGGACCTGCACCGCGCGGCCGACGCCCACGACCTGCTCACCGACCTGGTCCTCAGGGGCGGCGACGTCGACGACGTCACCCGTGAGATCGCCGCCCTCCTCGGCGGCGGCCTGGCCGTGCACGACGCGGACGGCACCGAACTCGCCCGCCTGGGCACCGGCCCGGTCCGCCCGCCCGAGCGGGGCATCGAAGCCTCCCGCCGAGGCGGCCGGGCCGTCCCCGTCGGCGGCAACTGGGTGTGCGCCGTCCTGGCCGGCCCGGAACTCCTCGGCAGCCTGGTGCTCACCGGCCGGGCCGACCTCACCGACGCCGACCGGCGCCTGTTCGAACGGGCCGGCATGGTCACCGCCCTCCTGCTGCTGCTGCGCCGGTCCGTGGCCGAGGCCGAGGACCGGGTGCGCGGCGAACTCCTCGACGACCTGCTCACCACCCAGCCCCCCGGGAGCCACCGCAACACCGGCAGCCTGACGCTGCGTGCCAGGAAACTGGACATCAACCTCGCCCAGCCGCACGCGGTACTCGTCCTCAACTGCGACCCGGACCTGCGCTCACGCCTGCTGATCGAGGCGGCGCGCCGTGCCCGCACGCTCGGCGGCCTGGCCGGCACCCGCAACGGGCACACCGTCCTGCTCGCCCCCACCCCGACCCCGGGCCCCCTCGCCCAGGAACTCGCCCAGAGCCTCTCCCAGGGCCTGGGCACCCCCATCACCGTCGGAGCGGCCGGTCCCGCCACGGGCCCCGAACACCTCCCCGGCACCTACGACGAGGCACGCCGCTGCCTGGAAGCCCTCGAAGCACTCGGCCGCACCGGCACCGGCGCCGGACTGGCCGACCTCGGCTTCCTCGGGGTGCTCCTCGGCGACCGGGCGGACATCCACGGATACGTGGAGCGGGTCCTGGGCCCCGTCCTCGCCTACGACGCCCAGCGCGGCACCGAACTCGCCCGCACCCTCGGCGCCTACTACGACCACGGCGCCAGTCTCGCCAGGGCCAAGGACGCCCTGCACGTCCACGTCAACACCGTGGTCCAGCGCCTCGACCGGGTCGCCCAGCTCCTCGGCCCCGACTGGAACACGCCCGGCAGGGCCCTGGAGATCCAGGTCGCCCTGAGCCTGCACCACCTCGCCCGGAACCAGGATCCCGGCCACCGAGCTGGATTCGACGATCGGCGTCGTGAGTCCAACACCGAACCGAAACAAGGGAGTTGAGAGCCCCGAAGGGCTCCGTGTGTCATGCTTCGATCATGACTGACCGAGACGCCCGGGGCAGCGGGCTGCAGACCGACCGACCCCACTCGGCGCGGGTGTGGGACTACCTGCTCGGCGGGAAGAACCACTACCCGGTGGACAGTCAGGCCGGCGACCTGATCCTCCGGAACTTCCCCGAATTCGCGGCCGTCGCCCGCGTGCAACGGCGCTTCCTGGTGCGAGCGGTGCGGTTCCTGGCGCGCGACGCCGGGATCCGCCAGTTCCTCGACATCGGGACCGGCCTGCCGACCGCCGACAACACCCATGAGGTCGCCCAGGGCATCGCGCCGGAAAGCAAGATCGTCTACGTGGACAACGACCCCATCGTCCTCGCCCACGCCGACGCCTTGCTGCGCAGTACGCCGGAAGGAGAGTGCGCCTACCTCGACGCCGATGTGCGCGATCCGCGGAAGATCCTCACCCGGGCGGCCCGCACACTGGACTTCGACCGGCCCGTCGGTCTGATGCTGCTCAACATCATGGGCCAGGTCTCGGACGAGGAGGAGCCCGAGCGGATCGTGGCCGAGCTGATCGACGCGTTGCCGCGGGGCAGCTATGTGGCCCTGAGCGACGGCACGGCCACCGACGAGCGGCTCGCGGCGGCCGTCGAGGCGTACAACGCGCAGTCCGTCAACACGTACCACCTGCGCTCGCCCGAGCGCATCGGGAGTTTCCTGCGGGGGCTGCGTCTGGTCGAACCGGGCCTGGTCAGGTCTGCCGACTGGCGCCCGGCCCCCGACTCCGCGGCCGTCACCCGCGAACAGGGCCACGCCGCCGGGGCGGTGGGCCTGAAGGAGTAGGGCCGGGCGGGTGCCCGGAGTCCCGAAGTCCCGGAGCCCTGGGGCGACGCCGACGGCGTGCATCCCGTTCGACCGGCCGGGTCAAGGCCGTGGCCGACGGCCCGGGCGGTACCCGCGGTGCGCCTGTCGCGGCACGGCCCTGCGCGCCGTGCCGCGGATCCCGGCGCCCGCCGGGCGGGCGCCCCGCGTGAAGTGAGACGGGGCCGCCGGCCGGACTCCCGCATCCGGCGCGCCTCACCACCCGCCCGAACCGTGCGTCGAGGCCCGCACGGCGGCCGCGACTGCGCCGGCGGCCGGCGGGAACAGGATCGAGTAGTGGTTGGTGCCGCCGACGCACCGGGTGGGCATCCGGTCGGGGTCGAGGGCGGCCGCGGCGATACGGCCCGGATCGTAGAGGGCCTGCGGTTCGTCGAGCAGGCCGCGTTCGGCCCACAGCAGGGTGCCGTGCACCTGCGGCTGGTGGACGGCGGCCAGGGTCTCGGGGTCACCGAGCACGCCGGCGCCGTCCGCGCGCACCGCGTCGAGTACGCAGCTGCTGCGCAGCTCGGGCGAGCGGCCCGTGAGGTCGCGGTCGACGTAGGCGGCCAGCTGTGGGCTCCAGTGCGGGGCGAGTGCGGGGTGGGCCCGGAAGAACCCGAGGTAGGCCTCCCGGTCCTCGAAGGTCATCGACAGCCGGTCCATCGCCGGGCCGATGACGGCCTGGAGCAGTGCGTCGATGTCGGTGCCCGGGGGAGCGGGGAATCCCAGGCCGCCGTCGACCAGGACCACGCGCGGGAAGCGCTCCGGGTGCCGGGCGGCGGCCAGGGCGGCGACGAAAGCGCCCATGGAGTGGCCGAGGAGCACCGCCTGCCGCCGGCCGAGGTGGTCGAGCAGCGCGAGGGTGTCGCGGACGTGGGCGGTCAGGCCGTACGGACCGGGCAGAGCCGCGCTGGCGGCCCGGCCCCGCAGGTCGGGAGCGTAGAAGTCGGCCTCGGGCAGCGCTTCGGCCACGGCGGTGAAGGCCAGGCAGTTGGCGGTGATGCCGTGCAGCGCGATGACCGGCGGGCCGTCGCCCGGCCACCGGGTGACGGCGAGTTCACCGCCGTCCACCGGGACGGTGAGACTCTGCACGATGCCTCGGGCGGGCGCGGTCACGGACTCCTCCTCCGGCCCAGGGCGGCGATGCCGCCGGGGGCCGCGTAGACGGCGATGACGAAGAGCACACCCAGGATCAGCATGGGCTCCACACCGAGGTTCCAGCCGCCGAGCCGCTGGTCGAGGTAGGTGAAGAGCACCCCGCCGACGATCGGCCCCCAGCGGGTGCCGCTCCCGCCCAGCACCGCCATGACCAGCAGGGTGAGCGTGAACTCCGAGGTGGAGGTGTGCGGAGTGGCGCCCGCGGTGACCAGGAGGTGCAGCACGCCGCCGAGCAGGGCGAGCGCGGAAGCGAGGGTGAAGGCGCCGAGCTTGTGGGCGAACGGGCTGCGGCCGAGGACCGCGACGCGCTGCTCGTTGTCGCGGATCCCCTGCCAGACGCGGCCGACCGGGCGGGCGGTGGCGATCCACACGACGGTGGCGACCAGGGCCAGGTAGCCGAGGGCGAGCCAGTAGACGTGGGCGGTGTTCTGCACGCCGACCAGCGCTTCCGGCACCCCGTCGGTGTGCAGCGGCAGGCCCTCCTCGCCGCCGGTGAGACCGCCGGGGTTGCGCTCCACCCAGATCGCACCCGCCTGCGCGAAGGCCAGGGTGACCATGGCGAAGCCGACGCCGCCGAGGGCCAGCGTGCGCAACGAGATGGCGCCCAGGACGAGGGCGGCCACCGTGCCGAGAGCCAGGGTGAGCAGGGCCGCGGGCAGCAGACCGAGACCGAGTTCGGCCATCGCCAGCTGCGTGCCGTAGGCGCCGCCGGCGATGTACAGGGCGTGGCCGAAGGAGAGCAGCCCGGTGCGGCCGAACATCAGATCGTAGCCGAGCGCGAGCGCGCCGAAGACCAGGCAGAGCGCGAACAGCTGCAGTGACCCCGGGGAGTTGACCGGGCCGTCGAGGAGGACGGGGATCTCCACCGCCGAGTACGGCAGCAGCGCGAGCACCAGCAGCACGGCGGCCGGGACGGTCACCGACCGGGCCCGCCGCAGACGTCCGGCCCGCGGCGGTGCCGGCTGCCTCACCGGTGCGGCGGCGGGGATCGCCCGCGGGGTACGGGTGTCGGTCATGCCGTGCCTCCTGCGGACTGTGCCCGGTGTGCGGTGAGCGCGCGCCGCAGCCGCAGCAGCGGCGCGTCGGTGCCGGCCCGCGGCCGGGCCAGCACCACGGCGGCGAGCAGGAAGATGACGGCGAGGTCGCCGTAACCGCCCGCGTAGTAGTTGGCGTACTGCTGCACCAGGCCCACGCTGAGCGCGGACAGCGCGACGCCGGGGATCGAGCCGAGACCACCGATGATCACGACGACGAAGGCGAAGATGAGCAGTGAGGTCCCCTGATGAGGGGAGAGCGAGCCGAAGTAGATTCCGCCCAGCACGCCGGCGAGCCCCGCCAGGGCGCCGCCGAGCGCGAAGACGAGGGTGAAGGCCCGGGTGACGTCGATGCCCAGCGCCGTCACCATCGCCCGGTCCTCGACCCCGGCGCGGACGATGAGCCCGTAGCGGGTGCGGGACAGGAACAGCTGGACGCCGAAGAGGACGAGCACCGCCACCGCGATCAGCAGGAAGCGGTTGACGGGCACCCGGGCGCCGAGCACCCCGACGGTGCCGCTCAGCGCGTCCGGCACCGGGAAGGTGCGGGCGTCGGCGCCCCAGAAGGTCTGCACCGCCGCCGGAACGGCCAGCGAGAGCCCGACGGTGACCAGGATCTGCTTCCTGCCCCGGCCGTACAGCCGCCGGATGAGGACCAGCTCCACCACCACCGCCAGGGCGAGGCCGGTGGCCGTGCCCACCACGGCCGCCAGCAGCAGCCCCGGGACCCCGCCGACCGTCTCGGCGGTGCGCCAGGCGGTGTAGCCGGCGACGGTGAGGAACGCGCCGTGCGCGAAGTTCAGCACGTCCATCAGCCCGAAGATCAGGGCCAGACCGGAGGCGATGAGGAAGTACAGGGCGCCCAGACCGAGACCGGTCAGGGTGAGCAGGACGAGGGTGTCCATCAGGCGGCTCCGTTGCTCGAGTGACTGCCGACGCCCAGCAGCGCGGTCGTCCGCTCCGCGTCGGCGAGCAGTTCGCGGGCGTCACCGGTGTGCACCACCTGTCCGGCGTCCAGCACGACGGCGCTGCGGGCCAGTCGGCGGACGACGGCGAGGTTCTGTTCGACGAGCAGGAGCGGCACCCGCTGCGCGGCGCGCTCCAGGACCTCGGTGGCCTCGGTGACCACGCGGGGAGCCAGGCCCTTGGTGGGTTCGTCGACGACGACCAGGGCGTTGTCGTTGAGCAGGGTCCGGGCGAGGGCGACCATCTGCTGCTGGCCGCCGGACAGGGTGCCGGCGCGCTGGCCGCCGCGGGCGGCGAGTTCGGGGAACAGGTCGTGCACGAGGTCGTAGTGGTGGGCGCTGCCCGGGCGTTCGGCGAGGGCGAGGTTCTCGGCCACGGTCAGGCCGGCGAAGATCCCGCGGTCCTCGGGGGCGTAGCCGATGCCGCGGCGGATCGTGCGGTGGGTGGGCTCGGCGGTGATGTCGTGGCCGTCGAAGGTGACGCGGCCCGCGGTCACCCGTCCGCCGTCGGGCAGCAGCCCGAGGACCGCGCGGATCGTGGTGGTCTTGCCGACGCCGTTGCGCCCCAGCAGGGCGGTCACCCCGGAGGCCGGGACGTCGAAGCCGACGCCCTTGAGGATGTGCGACCCGGCGATGTCCACCTCGAGGCCGCTGACGGTGAGGATCGGTGGGGATGACATCAGAGCTCGTCTCCCAGGTAGGCCTGCTGGACGGTCGCGTTCGCCATGACCTCGGCCGGTGCCGCGGCGGCGAGCAGCCGCCCGTGGTGCATGACGGCGACCCGGTCGGCCAGGCCGAGCACCACTTCCATGTGGTGCTCGACGAGCATCACGGTCCGGCCCTCGTCGCGGTGCAACGCGCGGATGAGGTCGGTGAGTTCGCCGGTCTCCTCCGCGGCCACACCCGCCATCGGCTCGTCGAGCAGCATCAGCCGCGCTCCGGCCGAGCCCCCGGCGAGGGTGGGCGCGAGGAGCATCGCCAGCTCGAGCTTGCGTTTGTCGCCGTGGGACAGGCCGGCCGCGAGAGCGGCGCCGCGGTCGGCCAGGCGGACCCGGGCCAGCACCCCCGTCACGTCGGCCGCGCTCACGCGGCGCACCCCGGCGGAGCGGGCGGCCAGCTCCACGTGTTCGGCCACCGTCATGGTGGAGAAGACCGAGGACGACTGGAAGGTCCGCCCGATGCCCCGGCGGGAGCGCCGGTGCGGCGGCAGGGAGGTGACGGCGTGACCGTCGAGGCGGATGGTGCCGCCGGTCGGAGAGGTCAGGCCGGAGACCAGATTGAACAGGGAAGTCTTTCCGGCTCCGTTGGGGCCGATGACGGCCAGCAATTCTCCCTCGCCCACGTCGAGGGAGACCTCGTCGATGATGGTGGCTCCGCCGACCGACCAGCTGAGCCGGTCCAGTTGCAGTACGGGCGTCATGCGTCAGCCGATCTTCTTCTCGGCGGGCGCGACCTGCTCGGCGGGGAAGGTCTTCGACACCTCCGGGTGGTCGGCCGAGGCGAACTTCGCCTGGAAGGTGGGCTGCAGCAGCGCGTGGTCGCCCGCCCGGACGGTGTTCTCCCCCTTGACCCCGGAGAAGGTGAAGCCCTCCAGGGCCTTGATCATGGCGTCGGTGTCCCCGTCCGCCCCACCGGCCTTGACGGCTTCGACGACCATCTGGGCGGCGTTGAAGCCGTCCGGCGAGAACAGGTCCTCGTCCCACTTCTTCTTCGCGAAGTACGCCCGCATGGCCTCGGCCTCCGGCGTGCCGGTGGCCTCGGGCACGTAGTGGGCCAGCAGGGTGACCTTCTCGCGGGCCTTGCCGAAGACCGGGTAACTGGCCCGGATGTCCAGGCCGGTGACGACGGTGGCGGCGTCCAGCACGCCCTGCTGGTCCAGGGTGGACCACATCGACTGGGCGGTGTCTCCCGCCCAGGCGACGAAGACCATGTCCGGTTCGGCCGCCTTGACCTTGCTCGCCACGGGGGTCAGATCGGTGGCGCTGGGCGGCGCCAGCACCGAGGTCACCGTGGTGCCGTCGGTGCCCAGCACGGCCTTGACGGCCTCGGCGTTGGCCTGCCCGAAGGCGCTGTCCTGGGCCAGGACGACGACCTTCTTGCCCCGGGAGTCGCCCAGGATGTGCTTGGCGGTCGTCACGTCCTGGTAGGTCTGACGTCCGGAGCGGAAGGTGTAGCGGTTGACGCCGGTGACCGCGTCGGTGGCCGCGGGTCCGCTGATGTACAGCGTCTTGTTCTGCGCCGCCACCGGGGCGATCTGGGTGGCCACCCCGGAGGCCGCGGTGCCGGCGATGATCGGCACCCCCTGGCCGATGCGCTTCTTGGCCAGGGAGACGCCCTTGGCCGGATCACCGGCGTCGTCGTCCTTCAGCACGGTGATCTTGATGCCGTCGACGGCGCCGGTGCCTTCGGTGGCGTGGTCGAGGCCGGCTTCGAAGCCCTGCAGGTACTGCTCGCCGTAGGAGGCCAGCGGCCCGCTGGTGGAGGTGACGAGGGCGACCCGCACCTCCTTCGACCCGGAGGCGGCGTTGCTGCCCGGGCTGGAGCAGGAAGCGGTGAACGCGACGGCGATCGCGACCACGGTGGCGGAAAGGAAAACGGATCTACGCATGGCCGTACGGCTCCTCGATGCGACGACGGATACGCCCCAGGGGTTCCTCACGGACTCGGTTCCTGAGCGACGTCCGGGCAGTGTGTTTCACGCCACCTGGACGCCACAATGTGGCTCACCTCCATGTGGCACCGCCCGGCTGTGTCGGTGGCGCCCACCGGTGACGCCCGTCGACGGGACTGTCGGTGGCGGTGAGGCGACCGGGGGCAGCCGGCGTCGGCGACGACGAACCGGACGCCGCGATGTGGCCCACCCCCATGCGGCACCGTCCGGCTGTGTCGGTGGCACCTGTCGGTGGTGACTACCGGTGGCGACCGAGCCCGGATCCGCTGGCTCGATTCCGATGCGATCATTCGGATCTTCCGACCGGTATGCGGGGAGAACGGGGTACCGTCCAGCAGGACGATCACACCGGCACCGCACAGGCCCGGTTCTCCCGGGCGAGGGGAGCTACGCATGACCGGGGCCACGCACCACTCGCCCTCCGAGCCCGAGCCCGAGTCCGGTGACGGCGGCCGCACCGATCCGCTGGTCCGGCTCTCCCTGGAGCAGTTGCGGCAACGCACCAGCATGAAGTGGCGTACGCACCCCGCGGACGTCCTCCCGCTCTGGGTGGCGGAGATGGACGTGCCCCTGGCACCCGCCGTCGCCGACGCGCTGCACCGGGCCGTCGACCTGGGAGACACCGGGTACCCGCACGGCACCGCCTACGCGGAGGCCCTCGCGGGCTTCGCCGCCGAGCGCTGGAAGTGGGACGGCCTGCGGGTGGAGAACACGGCGATCGTGCCCGACGTCATGCTGGGCATCGTCGAGATCCTCCGCCTCGTCACCGGCCCCGGCGACGCGGTCGTCGTCTGCTCACCCGTCTACCCGCCGTTCTACGCGTTCCTCGCGCACGACGGCCGGGACGTCGTCGAGGCCCCCCTGGGCCCCGACCTGCGGGTCGACCTGGCCGCACTCGAGGACGCGTTCACCCGTGCACGGCGCCACGGCCGCCGCGCGGCCTTCCTGATGAGCAACCCGCACAACCCGACCGGTGTCGTCCACACCCGCGCGGAGCTCGAGGCGATCGCCGCGCTCGCCCGCCGGCACGGTGTCCGGGTGGTCTCCGACGAGATCCACGCCCCGCTGGTGCTGCCAGGAGCCGTCTTCACACCGTTCCTCGACGTCCCCGGCTCCGAGAACGGGTTCGCCCTGACCTCCGCGTCCAAGGCGTGGAACCTGGCCGGCCTCAAGGCCGCCGTGGCCGTCGCCGGCACCGAAGCCGCGGACGATCTGCGGCGCATGCCCGAAGAGGTCGGCCACGGCCCCAGCCACCTGGGCGTCCTCGCCCACACCGCGGCGTTCCGCGACGGCGCCGACTGGCTCGACGAACTCCTGCTCGGCCTCGACGCCAACCGGAGCCTGCTGGGCAGGCTGATCGACGAACACCTTCCCGGCGTGGGGTACGTCCCGCCCCAGGGCACCTACCTCGCCTGGCTGGACTGCACCGGGCTCGCACTGCACGACGACGGTCCGGCCGACGGCCCGGGCATCGTCAGCGACCTCGCCGGACCGGCGAGGATGTTCCTGGACGAGGCCCGCGTCGCCCTCAGCTCCGGGCACGTCTTCGGCACCGGCGGCGCGGGACACGTACGCCTCAACTTCGCCACCTCACCGGTGATCCTGCGCCAGGCGCTCGCCCGCATGGGACGCGTGCTCGCCGGCCGGGCCGGCGGGTGATCGAGGGGACCGAGGGGCCGGCACACCGGGCACGGCCGGAGACGGCCGCCCGGACGAGCACCGCCGCACGGGAGTCGGCCTGCATGCGGAAGCCGAGGTGCCGGGTCACGATGTTCTGGAGCGCGTGACTCAGGTACCACGCCCGGTGTGCGAAGAGAGGTGGATGGCCGTGGCTCGGGAGGACGGCCGACGGCGCCCGGGGTCCCCCCGCTTCGGGGAGGAGGACAGGGGCCGCAGCACCGACCGGACCGACCACCCGGCCAGGACACAGCGGCGCATGCAGGGTCTGCTGGGCGCGTTCCTGTCCGTCAGCCGGGAACTGGAGCTGCCGGTGGTGCTGCGGCGGATCGTGAGCACCGCGATGGAACTCGTCGACGCCCACTACGGCGCCCTGGGCGTGCTGAGCGAGGACGGCACGGCCCTGCAGGAGTTCATCCCCCTCGGCCTGAGTGCCGAGGAGTACGCGGACCTCGCCGGCTCCGAGTTCCCGCACGGCCGGGGCCTGCTCGGGCACCTGATCCACCATCCCGAGCCGCTGCGCGTCCAGGACCTGCCGAACCACCCGGACTCCATCGGCTTCCCGCCGGGCCACCCTCCGATGCGCACCCTGCTCGGGGTGGCGATCAGCGTGCGCGGGCGGATCTACGGCAACCTGTACCTGTGCGACCGGCGCGACGGTGAGCCGTTCGACGACGAGGACGAGGCCGTGGTGAACGCGCTGGCCGGTGCGGCAGGCATCGCCATCGAGAACGCCCGCCTCTTCGAGCAGACCCGCGCCTCCGCGGAGCACTTCCAGCGACTGCTGCTGCCCACGCTGCCCGATCTCGGACCCTTCTCGGCGGCCGCGGTCTACCGGCCCGCCACCGCCCCCGGGCACCACCTGGGCGGTGACTGGTACGACGCCCTGCTGCTTCCGGACGACAGCTGCGCGGTCATCGTCGGTGACGTGCTGGGCCACGACATGGCCGCCGCCGCGGCCATGTCGCAGATCCGGAACATGCTGCGCGCCCTGCTCTACGACCGCCGCACCCCGCCCAGTCTGGTCCTGCACCGGCTCGACCACACCCTGCACGCCATCACCGAGGCCCCGGTCACCACCGCCTGCCTCGCCCGTGTCGAAGCCGCGGGGGACGGCTGGCGCCTGCACTGGTCCACCGCCGGCCACCTGCCTCCCCTGGCCGTCTCCGCCGACGGGCACGCCCGCTATCTGGACGCCGAACCCGGCCTGCCCCTCGGTGTCGACGACGCGCTGCCGCGGCCCGACCACATCCGGCCGCTGACGGCGGGCGAGACGGTGCTGCTGTTCACCGACGGTCTGGTCGAGCACCCGCACCGGTCCCTGGATGCGTGCCTGGACGAGCTCGCCGCCCTCGCCTCCGTCCACAACGGGTTGCCGCTCGACGAGCTGTGCCGGGTTCTGGCCGAACGGCACCCGAGCGACGGGCACGACGACCTCGCCCTCCTCGCCCTGCGGCTCCCGTCGCGTACCGGCGTCAGCCACAGCAGGTGAGGACCGGCTGGGCCTTCCTCCCCGGCTGCCACGTCCGGTTAATATGCTCATTTCATGCCGGAGGCCGGAAGCGAGGGCCGTACCGCACCGCACCGCGTGGGAGCCGACCGTGGAACGTAAGGTGAACGAGCTGTGGGGCCTCGGAGAATGCTGAGAGAGGTCACCGCCACCCGCTACATCGCACCCCTGCACTCCGGCGGCTCCGTGCCCGGGGTGTTCGAGGCCGACGACCTGGGCACCTACGTCGTGAAGTTCACGGGGTCCGCGCAGGGGCGCAAGGCGCTGGTCGCCGAGGTGATCGTCGGGGAGCTGGCCCGCGCCCTGGGGCTGCGTTTCCCGGAGCTGGTCCTGGTCCACTTCGACCCGGTGGTCGCCGCCGGCGAGCCCCACCAGGAGGTGCGGGAGCTGCACTCCGTCAGCGCCGGGACCAACCTCGGCATGGACTACCTGCCGGGCGCGCGGGACTTCACGCCCGAACTCGCCGAGGACTTCCCCGTCGATCCGGTGGAGGCCGGGCGGATCGTCTGGCTCGACGCGCTCACGGTGAACGTGGACCGGACCACGCACAGCTCCAACCTGATGGTCTGGCCCACGCTCGGCGTCGCCCCGCCGCGCCTGTGGCTCATCGACCACGGGGCCGCGCTCGTCTTCCACCACCGCTGGGCCGCCTCCGACCCGGCGAAGGCCTACGACTTCCGCCACCACGCCCTGGGCCGCCACGCGCCCGACGTCCGCGCCGCCGACGCCGAGCTGGCTCCCCGGGTGACCGAGGAACTGCTGCGGGCCGTCACCGCCGAGGTGCCCGACGCCTGGCTGGCCGGCGACCCGGACTTCGCGACGCCCGACGAGGCCCGCGAGGCGTACGTGGCGTACCTCCACGCACGCGTGCGGGCCTCCGCGGCGTGGCTGCCGACCGACTTCCCCGCCGCGGCGGAACTGGCCGAGGAGAACGCCCGCCGCGCGGCCCGGACCCGGCAGGGCCGCCCGGACTGGCTCAAGCGCGTCCCCGACCTGCACGGCAAGCCGCAGGCGGCCCAGGACTGGTCGGTGCATCTCGGATGACCGGCGGGGCGGACCGGAGGCCTTCCGGCCCGCCCCGCCGTGGCGGGCCGCGCGGCGGGCGTCAGCCCTGGAGCTGCTCGTACGCCGGCAGGGTGAGGAAGTCGGCGTAGTCCTCGTCGAGGGAGACCTTCAGGAGCAGGTCGTGGGCCTGCTGCCAGTGGCCCGCCGCGAAGGCCTCCTTACCGGTCTCGGCGCGGACGGCCGCCAGTTCCTCGGCGGCCACCCCGCGGACCAGGTCCGCGGTGACCTGCTCGCCGTTGTCGAGGACGACCCCCGCGTCGACCCACTGCCAGATCTGGGAGCGGGAGATCTCGGCGGTGGCCGCGTCCTCCATCAGGCCGAAGATGGCGACCGCGCCCGTGCCGCGCAGCCAGGCCTCGATGTAGCGGATGCCGACCTGGACGGCGTTGACCAGGCCCGCGTACGTCGGCCTGGCCTCCAGGGAGCCGATCGCGAGCAGGTCGGCGGCGCTGACGTCGACGTCCTCGCGCAGCCGGTCCTTCTGGTGCGGCCTGTCGCCCAGCACCCGGTCGAAGGACTCCATGGCGATCGGGACCAGGTCCGGGTGGGCGACCCAGGAACCGTCGAAGCCGTCGTTCGCCTCGCGGTCCTTGTCGGCGCGGACCTTCTCGAACGCGACCTTGTTGACCTCCGGGTCCCGGCGGGACGGGATGAAGGCCGCCATGCCGCCGATCGCGTGCGCGCCCCGCTTGTGGCAGGTGCGCACGAGGAGTTCGGTGTACGCCCGCATGAACGGGGCCGTCATCGTGACCGCGTTGCGGTCCGGGAGGACGAACCCGGGGCCGCCGTCACGGAAGTTCTTGATGATGGAGAACAGGTAGTCCCAGCGTCCCGCGTTCAGCCCCGAGGCGTGGTCGCGCAGTTCGTAGAGGATCTCCTCCATCTCGTAGGCGGCCGTGATCGTCTCGATGAGGACGGTGGCGCGGACGGTGCCCCGGGGGATGCCCAGGTGGTCCTGCGCGAAGACGAAGACGTCGTTCCAGAGGCGGGCTTCCAGATGGGACTCCGTCTTCGGGAGGTAGAAGTACGGGCCCTTGCCGAGGTCGATGAGGCGCTGGGCGTTGTGGAAGAAGTACAGCCCGAAGTCGACCAGGGCGCCGGGCACCCGGGTGCCGTCCGGGGCGGAGAGGTGCCGCTCGTCCAGGTGCCAGCCGCGCGGGCGCATGACGACCGTCGCCAGTTCCTCGGCCGGGTGCAGGGCGTAGGACTTGCCGGACACCGCGTCGGTGAAGTCGATGGTCCGGGTGTAGGCGTTGATCAGGTTGAGCTGGCCGAGGACCACGTTCTCCCAGGTGGGCGCCGAGGCGTCCTCGAAGTCCGCGAGCCAGACCTTCGCGCCCGAGTTGAGGGCGTTGACGGTCATCTTGCGGTCGGTGGGGCCGGTGATCTCGACGCGCCGGTCGTTCAGGGCCTCGGGGGCCGGGGCCACCCTCCAGGAGTCGTCGGCGCGGACGGCGGCCGTCTCCGGGAGGAAGTCGAGCGTGGAGGTGCGGGCGATCTCGGCACGGCGCTCCGCGCGGCGGGCGAGGAGTTCGTCACGCCGGGGGGTGAACCGCCGGTGCAGCTCGGCCACGAAGGCGAGGGCCGCCTCGGTGAGGACCTCCTCCTGTCCGGGCAGGGGCTCGGCGTCGACGATGGCCAGCGGGAACGGCGCTGGTGCGGACATCAGCTGTCACTTCCTTCGGGCGGGCGCTCTGGCCAGTGGATAGTAATTTCCTCATGGTGGAAGTTCAATGGTTTGTTGATGTCGAGGGGTTTCCGGTCGGGCCGCGCGGCGGCGCCCGGGCGCCGCCTCCTGCAGCCGAGGCTTCACGCGAGGCCTCACTCGAGGCGGGCCAGGTCCTCCTCCGTGTCGATGTCGTAGGGCTCGGCCACGTCCCCGCACTCGACGAGCGTGATCCGGTCCGCGTGCTCCTGCAGGTAGGCGCGCGCGCCCCGGTCGCCGGTCGCGGTCGCGGCGACACCGGCCCAGTGCGCGGACCCGAACAGGACCGGGTGACCGCGTACGCCGGCGTAGGCGGCCGCGGCGAGCGACTCCCGCGGCTCTCGCGCCGTGCGCGCGCCGAGCACCCGCGCGACCGCCCCCGGCCCGATCCCGGGCTGGTCGACCAGCAGGACCAGCGCGGCCTGTGCGTCCGTGCCGGTCAGCGAGGTGAGCCCGGCCCGCAGGGACGAGCCCATGCCCTGCTCCCACGCGGGGTTGCCGACGAGCACGCAGCCCGGCAGTGAGGCACGCGCGCGCACCTCGTCCGCCCCCGCGCCGAGCACCACGTGGACGCGCTCGCAGCCGCCCTCGCGCAGGGACCGTACGGCGTGCTCCACCAGCGGTCGTCCCCGGTGCGTCAGCAGTGCCTTGGGGCGTCCGCCCAGCCGTCGCCCGCCGCCCGCCGCGAGCAGCAGTCCCACGACCCGTTCCGGGGCCGCCCGCCCGGTGTCCGGGCTCCTCCCGTGTGTTCCCGATGTCGTCACGGACCCTGCATACCGCACCCGTCGCCGGGTGTCCGTACGGCGCGATGTCACGCTGTGGAGCACTCCGATGACGCAGCGGACTGGCGCGGAGGGGGCGGGGTGGCGTTTACTGGCGCGCACCGGCGACGGGGCGCGAGGCCGGTGGGGAGAGGCGCGCAGCGGTGCGTGAGGGGGAGGACTGTGGTGCGGAGCGTAGAGAAAAGGCGTGCGAGCGACAGTCGTCAGGACGATCCGCGGGCGGTGGAGCTGCGCTCCGCCGTGTCCCGACTGCGGCGCCGACTCGCGGCTCATCCAGCGGAGTTCGCTGATCGGAGCATCGCGGAGGAGGAGCTGGCCGCCCTGGACGCCCTGGTGGCGGACGGCGGCCTCGAGGTCCCCCGGCTGCGCCGTTCCCTGCTGCTGATCGCCGGCGCGATCGGTTCGGTGAGCGCGCTGGGCCCGGGGCTGCGGGAGGTGCGGGAGGCGGTGGAGCTGTTCGGGCCGTCACCCCGGGACTGACGAACGGACGTGCGACGCACCCTCAGAAAGGGGGGCGTGCGCGGGCGCTGAGGCCGAGGGACGGCGTGTCCGCCCGGTGGCCGGGTTCGGTGACCGGACCGGGCGGCCGGACCGGTCAGAGCGTCGGGCCGCCGCCCGGAGCGGTGAGCACCTCGGAGAGTTCCCCGGCCACCTGCTGGAGCACCGGCACGATCCGTTCCGTGGCCGCCTCCGTGAGCCGCCCCGAGGGGCCGGAGACCGAGATGGCCGCGGCGGTGGGGGAATCGGGCACCGGGACGGCGAGGCAGCGCACGCCGATCTCCTGCTCGTTGTCGTCGATGGCGTAGCCCCGGCGGCGCACCTCGTCGAGCGCCGCCAGGAAGCCCTCCGGCGTGGTGATGGTCCGGTCCGTCGCGGCGGGCATCCCGGTACGGGCGAGCAGGGCCCGCACGTCCTTCGGCGGGAAACCGGCCAGCAGGGCCTTGCCCACCCCGGTGGAGTGCGGCAGGACGCGCCGGCCGACCTCGGTGAACATCCGCATGGAATGCTTGGAGGGCACCTGCGCGACGTACACGACCTCGTCCCCGTCGAGCAGCGCCATGTTCGCCGTCTCGCCCGTCTCCTCCACCAGCCGGGCCAGGAACGGGCGGGCCCAGCTGCCCAGCAGCCGGGAGGAGGACTCGCCGAGCCTGATCAGGCGCGGACCGAGCGCGTAACGGCGGTTGGGCTGCTGGCGCACATAACCGCATGCGACGAGGGTGCGCATCAGACGGTGGATGGTCGGCAGGGGCAGCCCGCTGCTCGCCGACAGTTCGCTGAGCCCGACCTCGCCGCCCGCGTCCGCCATCCTTTCGAGCAGGTCGAAGGCGCGCTCGAGGGACTGGACCCCGCCGCCGGAGGCGGACCGGACGGAGCCGTTGGTGCTGGCGCTGGACGTCGGCACGGCGCGTTTCCTTTCAGGGCTGCTGGGGGCTGCGGGAAGGGCGAAGCCTACCCGGCGGCCGGTAGCCGCCCGATGGCGTGTCACTTCATTCCGTTTTGCGGAAGTCTAATTCCGCTTCCTGGGAAGATTCAGGGAGCGGTCGTCGGCTGCCGTCCGGGCAGTGTGCCCCTTGACGGTGCGGGAGGGGGAGTGAAGACTCCTTCAACAGAAAGTTGAACTCCCGGGATGCGCGCCGGTGGAGGGGAGGCGGACACGGGTGTCCGACACCGAACGGGTGCTGCGCTCGACGCGCGTCGTCACTCCCGAGGGGACGCGGGCCGCGTCGGTCGTGGTCGCCGACGGCAGCATCACGGCCGTTCTGCCGTACGAGGCGCCCCTCCCCGAGGTGGCCCGCCTGACGGACCTCGGCGACGATGTTTTGCTGCCCGGCCTGGTCGACACCCATGTGCACGTCAACGATCCGGGCCGTACCGAGTGGGAGGGCTTCTGGACCGCCACCCGCGCGGCGGCGGCCGGCGGCATCACCACGCTCGTCGACATGCCGCTCAACTCCCTCCCGCCGACGACGACCGCCGGTCACCTGCGCACCAAGCAGCGGGCCGCCGCGAGCCGGGCCCATGTCGACGTCGGCTTCTGGGGCGGCGCCCTGCCCGGCAACGCCTTGGAGCTGCGCCCGCTGTACGAGGCGGGGGTCTTCGGCTTCAAGGCGTTCCTGTCGCCGTCCGGCGTCGACGAGTTCCCGCACCTCGGTCCGGAGCGACTGGCCCGCACCCTGGCGGAGATCGCCGCCTTCGACGGGCTGCTGATCGTGCACGCCGAGGACCCGGGCCGCCTGGCCGCCGCCCCGCGGTGCGGCGGCCCGAGGTACGCCGACTTCCTCGCCTCCCGTCCGCGCGACGCCGAGGACACCGCCGTCGCCCTGCTCCTCGCGCAGGCGAGGCGCCTCGACGCGCGCGTGCACATCCTGCACCTCTCCTCGAGCGACGCGCTGCCGCTGATCGCCGAGGCCAAGGCGGACGGGGTGCGCGTCACCGTCGAGACATGCCCCCACTACCTGACGCTCACCGCCGAGGAGGTCCCGGACGGCGCCGGCGAGTTCAAGTGCTGCCCGCCCATCCGCGAAGCCGCCAACCGGGAGCCGCTCTGGCGGGCTCTGACGGACGGCGTCATCGACTGCGTGGTCACCGATCACTCCCCGGCCACCGCCGACCTCAAGACCGCCGACTTCGCCACCGCCTGGGGCGGCATCTCCGGCCTCCAGCTCGGCCTGCCCGTCGTCTGGACCGAGGCCCGCGGACGGGGCCACGGCCTGGAGGACGTCGTGCGCTGGATGTCGACGCGCACGGCGGAACTGGTCGGCCTCGGCACCCGCAAGGGCGCCATAGCGCCCGGCCGCGACGCCGACTTCGCCGTCCTCGCCCCCGAGGAGACCTTCACCGTCGACCCCGAAGCGCTCCAGCACCGCAACCCGGTGACGGCGTACGCGGGCAGGACCCTGTACGGAGTGGTGAAGTCCACCTGGCTGCGCGGCCGGTGCGTCATGACCGACGGCGAGTTCGCCGACCCCGAGGGCCGCCTGCTCACCCGCACCCCCTGAGGCCGGCCGCCACCCTGCGTCGGATTCCGGTCGACCTCGGACTTCCGGCTCCCCACCCCGAAAGGCAGGATCGGACCACCGTGACGGCGCAGCACCCCTCCCCGTTGCCCCGCTTCAGCGGCCATGCGGCCCCCTACGGCGGCGGTGACCCGTACGCGGACTACCGCACCGCCGCCTTCCCCTTCGACGGCCTCACCGATCTCGCCGACCGTGGGCTCGGCGCCGGTGTCGTCGCCGCCAACGACGAGTTCTTCGCCCAGCGCGAGAACCTGCTGCTGCCCGAGCGCCCCCTGTTCGACCCGGAGAGCTTCGGGCACAAGGGCAAGATCATGGACGGCTGGGAGACCCGGCGCCGCCGCGGCCCCTCCGCCGAGCAGCCCTGGCCGGCGGCCGAGGACCACGACTGGGCGCTGATCCGCCTCGGCGTGCCCGGAGTCGTCCGCGGCATCGTCGTCGACACCGCCCACTTCCGCGGCAACCACCCCCGGGCCGTGTCGGTCGAGGGCGCCTCGGTGCCCGGCTCCCCGGCACCGGAGGAACTGCTCTCGGACGGGGTGACGTGGACGACGCTGGTGCCGCGCACCCCGGTGGGCGGCCACGCCGCCAACGGCTTCGCCGTCCCGGTCGAGCGGCGCCTCACCCACCTGCGGCTGTCCCAGTACCCGGACGGCGGCATCGCGCGCCTGCGCGTGTACGGCGACGTGGTGCCGGACCCGGGGTGGCTGGAGGCCCTGGGCACCTTCGACGTCGTCGCCCTGGAGAACGGCGGCCGGGTCGAGGACGCGTCCGACCGCTTCTACTCACCGGCCGCGAACACCATCCGGCCCGGCCGCTCCCGCGCGATGGACGACGGCTGGGAGACCCGGCGCCGCCGGGACCGGGGCCACGACTGGATCCGCTACCGGCTCACCGGCCAGGCGCTGATCCGCGCCCTCGAGATCGACACGGCGTACCTGAAGGGCAACAGCGCCGGCTGGGCCTCGGTGTCGGTACGGGACGCCGAGGGCGGCGCGGCCGACGGCTGGCGGGAGATCCTGCCCCGTACCCGCCTCCAGCCCGACACCGACCACCGCTTCGTCCTCCCCGCCCCGGCGATCGGTACGCACGCGCGCGTGGACGTCTTCCCCGACGGCGGCATCTCCCGGCTGCGCCTGTTCGGCTCGCTGACCGAACGGGGCTCGGCCGCCCTGGCCGCCCTGGCCGCCCGCCACCGGGAACCGGAAGGCTGACAGCCGAGCCCCGCCGAGCCCGCCGGGGCAGCACGTCATGCCGCGTGGCCGCCGTCCACCGCGAACTCCGCACCGGTGACGCAGGCGGCGACGGCCAGGTGGGCGATGGCGGTGGCCACCTCGTCGGCGGTGCCGAAGCGGACCACGGCGGTCATCGCCGCCCGACCGGGGGCGTGCGGGCCGTCCGCCGGGTTCAGGTCGGTGTCCATCGGCCCCGGGAGGCGCCGGCGGCCGACGGACATCGACGTCGGGGCCGCCTTTGGCGCCGGCCGCTCTGCCCGGAGAACGTCTGGGAGTCCCGAGGCGCCGTGACATCACTCGCCGGGCAGGGCGAGCAGCCGTTCGATCGTGCGCAGGACGCCGTCCTCGTTGTTGGACGGGGCGACGTGGCGGGCGCGGGCCAGGACCTCGGGGTGGGCGTTGGCCATGGCGAAGGACCACTCGGCGGCGTCGAGCATCTCCAGGTCGTTGAGGTAGTCGCCGAACACCAGCGTCTGGGCCGGGGTGATGCCCAGCTCCCGCTGGACGCGGCGCAGGGCGGCGCCCTTGTGGGCGGTCCGGTTCATCACGTCGACCCAGTGCTCGCTGGAGACGACGACCTGATGGGTGGAGGTGAACTCGGACAGGGCCGGTGCGACGGTGCGGGCCGCGGGGGCGAAACCGAATATCGCGATCTTGTTGATCTCGTCGTCGACGGCGGTGGCGTCCGCGACGTTCCGGTGGGCGACGTAGTACTGCTCGACCTTGGCGAGGAAGGCCGCGTCGGTGCGCTCGGTGTAGGCGTGGCGCTTGCCGCAGACGACGACGCCGACGTCCGTGCCGTCGTCCGCGAGCCGGCGCACCGTCCTGACGAGCCGGGCGGCGACGGCGGGGTCCAGCGGGTCGGAGGCCAGCTCGACGCCGTCGCGGACCACCTGGGTGCCGTTCTCCGCGATGAAGACCATGCCGTCGTCGAAGCCCTCGAACAGGCGGGCGAGGGTGGCGTACTGGCGGCCGCTCGCCGGACTGAACAGCACCCCGCGCTCGCGCAGCCGCGCCACCGTCCGGCGCAGCCGCCGCGGCGGATTCCCGGCGTCGTCCAGGAGGGTGCCGTCCATGTCGGTGACGACGAGCCTGATGTCGACCGGCGCACCGGGCAGGTGGGGGAGGGCGGCGGACGCGGTGGGCGCGGTCATGGACGGGTCCTGTTCTGCATCTTCGGGGACGGTTCCGGCGGGGCCGTGCACCCATTCTAGTAAGGACCCTTGCCCAACCCGTCGGCACGCTCAGGGGCCCCCGGCCTCAGCCGAAGGGCGAGGCCGGCCCGCCCGCGATCTCCATCAGCCGTACCGCCCTGCGCTCCCGCCGGGACACCTCGCACGCCTCCGCGACGCGCAGCGCCTGCAGGGCCTCGCGCCCGTCGCAGGGGTTGGCCCGCTCACCCCGCACCACCTCGACGAACGCGATCAGCTCCGCCTCGTACGCGGGCCCGAAGCGCTCCACGAAACCGGTCCACGGCTTGTCCGCGGCCGGCGGCCCGGTCGGCTCGGTGGACGCGATCGGCGTGCGCTCGTCGAGCCCGACCACGATCTGGTCCAGCTCCCCGGCCAGCTCCATGCGCACGTCGTAGCCCGCCCCGTTCATCCGCGTCGCGGTGAGGGCGGCGAGCGTGCCGTCGTCGAGGGTGAGCAGCGCCGCGCCGGTGTCCACGTCGCCCGCCTCGCGGAACATGGCCGGACCGGCGTCGGAGCCGGTGGCGCAGACCTCCACGACCTCCCGGCCGGTCACCCAGCGCACGAGGTCGAAGTCGTGGATCAGGGTGTCCCGGTACAGCCCGCCGGACTGCGGCAGATACGCGGCCGGCGGCGGTTCCGGGTCGCTGCTCATGGCCCGTACGGTGTGCAGCCGGCCCAGCCGTCCCGAGCGCACCGCCTCGCGCGCGCCCAGGTAGCCCGGGTCGAACCGGCGCTGGAAACCCATCTGGAGCACGGTCCCGGCCGCCTCGACCTCCGTGACCGCCTGTAACGTCCCGGCCAGGTCCAGGGCGATGGGCTTCTCGCAGAACACCGGCAGCCCCGAGCGGGCCGCCCGGCCGATGAGTTCGGCGTGGGCGGACGTGGCCGTCGTGATCACCAGGGCGTCCACCCCCCAGGTGTAGATCTCGTCCACCCCGGGCGCCGCCGTCTCGCCGAGCCGCTGGGCGAGTGCCTGGGCCCGGGCCGGTTCCGCGTCCGTGAGGATCAGGGAACCGACGTCGCGGTGCCTGCTGAGTGTGTGGGCGTGAATGGTGCCGATGCGGCCCGTACCGATGACCCCGATGCGCATGGGAACAACCTGGGGCCCGCGCCCCTCCCTGTCAATCCACATGTCCGGACAACCGAACTACACGACTTCCCGTCAACCACGCGTGGGACTACGCTCGGCCCGTGCCGAAACCAGGAGTGGACCCGACCGTGCAGCTGGAGCTGAGCGTGGACCGCGGCTCCCCCGTACCGCTGTACTTCCAGCTCGCCCAGCAGTTGGAGGCCGCCATCGAGCACGGCAGGCTGACCCCGGGGAGCCTGCTGGGCAACGAGATCGAACTCGCCGGCCGGCTCGGCCTGTCCCGGCCGACGGTCCGTCAGGCCATCCAGTCCCTCGTCGACAAGGGACTGCTGGTGCGGCGGCGGGGAGTGGGCACCCAGGTGGTGCACAGCCAGGTCAAGCGCCCCCTGGAACTCAGCAGCCTCTACGACGACCTGGAGGCGGCGGGCCAGCGCCCGGCCACGAAGGTCCTGGTCAACACGGTCGTCCCCGCGTCCGCCGAGATCGCCGCGGCCCTCGGTGTGGCCGAGGCGGGCGAGGTGCACCGGATCGAGCGGCTGCGGCTCGCGCACGGCGAACCGATCGCGTACCTGTGCAACTACCTGCCGCCCGGGCTGCTCGACCTGGACACCGGGCAGTTGGAGGCCACCGGCCTGTACCGGCTGATGCGGGCCGCCGGAATCACCCTGCACAGCGCCCGCCAGACCATCGGCGCCCGCGCCGCCGGCGCCGTCGAGGCCGAGCGGCTCGGTGAGGAGACGGGCGCCCCGCTGCTCACCATGGAGCGCGTCACCTTCGACGACACCGGACGCGCCGTGGAGTTCGGCACCCACACCTACCGGCCCGGCCGCTACTCGTTCGAGTTCCAGCTGCTGGTGCGGCCGTGAAGCCGGTGCGAGCCGGCGGGAACGTCGCGGTGAACGCCGGGTGACGTGAGCCGATCTTCCTCATATTGTCCGGACAATGTGACCGGATGTGGGTCCGGGGGTGCGGATCGGGGTGCAGGTCCGGGGTGCGGATCGGGGCGCGGAGGAGGGCGTTGATCCGGGCCCGAGGCCGCCGGTGGGCGACCGGAGACCGCCGCGATCGCCCCGGGAACGGCAGGCGTCACGCGATGCCATTGCTCCCGAGTACGTCCCCCCGGGTCACCGTGAGGCAGAATCGGCGGCAATGAGCACCTACCGCGACCTCACACTGCCCAGGACGCTGAGTTCCGCTCGGGCGGGCGCAGCCCCCGTCGGCTCCCGCCGTACACCCGTGCTCCGCACGGTCGGTACCAGGGAACGCCGCTCCCACCTGTCGGCACCGCGCGTACCGACCGTCGGCATCGACATCGGCGGCACGAAAGTGATGGCGGGCGTCGTCGACGCCGACGGCAACATCCTGGAGCGGCTCCGCACCGAGACCCCGGACAAGTCGAAGAGCCCGAGAGTCGTCGAGGACACCATCGTCGAACTGGTGCTGGACCTGTCCGACCGGCACGACGTGCACGCGGTCGGCATCGGCGCGGCCGGCTGGGTCGACGCCGACCGCAACCACGTGCTGTTCGCCCCGCACCTGTCCTGGCGCAACGAACCGCTGCGCGACCGGCTCGCCGGCCGCCTCGCCGTCCCCGTCCTGGTCGACAACGACGCCAACTCCGCCGCCTGGGCCGAGTGGCGCTTCGGCGCCGGGCGCGACGAGGACCACCTCGTGATGATCACGTTGGGCACCGGCATCGGCGGCGCGATCCTCGAGGACGGCCAGGTCAAGCGCGGCAAGTACGGCGTCGCCGGCGAGTTCGGCCACATGCAGGTCGTCCCCGGCGGCCACCGCTGTCCCTGCGGCAACCGCGGCTGCTGGGAGCAGTACAGCTCCGGCAACGCACTGGTCCGGGAGGCGCGCGAACTGGCCGCCGCCGACTCGCCGGTCGCCTACGGGATCATCGAGCACGTCAAAGGGAACATCGCCGAGATCAGCGGCCCGATGATCACCGAGCTGGCCCGTGAGGGCGACGCCATGTGCATCGAGCTCCTCCAGGACATCGGCCAGTGGCTCGGCGTCGGCATCGCCAACCTCGCCGCCGCCCTCGACCCCTCCTGCTTCGTCATCGGCGGCGGGGTCTCGGCCGCCGACGACCTGCTGATCGGCCCCGCGCGGGACGCCTTCAAGCGCCACCTCACCGGCCGCGGCTACCGCCCCGAGGCCCGTATCGTCCGCGCCCAGCTCGGCCCCGAGGCCGGCATGGTGGGCGCCGCCGACCTCGCCCGCCTGGTCGCCCGCCGCTTCCGCCGCGCCAAGCGCCGCCGGGTCGAACGGTACGAGCGCTACGAGCGGTACGCGGAGGCCCGCAGGACCCCCCAGGAGACGCCGTGACGGCTGCTCCGCAGACCCGCCTCCCCGGCGGACCCCGGCCGCCCGAGGACCGCCGGCACATGATCCGCCGCAGGGCGCTCACCCTGCTGATCATCGTGCTGCTCATCGGCGTCCCGGCCGGGTACCTGGTGATCTCCGCGAACCAGAGCCGCGCGAGCGGCAAGGACAAGGAGGCGAGGTACTCGGCCAACAGCCTGACCCAGGGCTGGCCGACGAAGCTGCAGCGCCGCCTCTACCAGGTGCCGGTCCCGCACCCCGCCTGGTGGGTGGCGTCCTACGAGACCAACAACTGGAAGACCAGCCGCCTCTACGTCGAGTTCGAGACCACCGACGCCGGCCTGAGCGCGTTCCTCACCAGCATGGGGGTGCAGCAGGACGAACTGAAGCGGGACGAGATCACCATCAGCGACCGTGACCAGGAGGTCACCGGCTGGAAGTTCGACCGCCCCGGTCTGTGGTACGGGTTCGTCAACGAGCAGAAGGACCCCGCGCCGACCCACGACGTCGTCGTCAACCACGGCAAGCCGGGCTTTCCCAAGGTGTACGTCGTCTCCCGGACGGTGCCCTGACCCCGCGCAGCTCCCTCGCCCCCGCTCGCCCCGGCCGCCCGGTCAGGGCGCCGGGACCGATTGTCAGTGCCCGTCCGTAGAGTCGGGGACGGCTGATGTGACCAGGCGGGCGGAGCGGACGGGAACGGGCGGGAGGTGACGGGACGGATGAGTGAGGGGACGACCGTGACGGCCGAGCGGCGCACGGCCGGGGCGGGGAACGCAGAGAGCGCTGAGACCACGGTGAGCACGGGGGCGACGGAGCCGGCGGAGATCTCCGTCGGGCTCGCCGCGGTGTTCCTGCCCGCACCCCTTCCGCGCGACGGACGGATCGCCTTCTACGACCCCGAGAGCGACCCCGTCGAGCCCGCGGGGCCCGTCGGGCCCATCGACCTCACGGGCCCCGTGGATCCCGTGGACCCGACCGCTCCCGCGCCGGAGCCCGCCCCGCGTACCCGGCTCACCGTCATCCGCCCGCACGGTGCCGGGGTGCGGCGGCGGACGGTCGGCGCCCACTTCCTGTCCCTCGACGACGCCCTGCCCCTGCTGGTCCGCGCCCGGCACGATCCCGCCGCCCACCCCGCCACCGCCTGCTGGGGCGCCGCCGCCCTGCACGCGCTGCGGCTCACCGCCCGCGGCCGGCTGCTGCCCGGCCTGACGCCCACCGGGCACGACGCCTGGCGGGCCGGCCCGCTCGACCCCGACGACGTGGCGCATCTGCGCGCGGTGGCCGCGGCCCTGCCGTTCGAGGGGCACGCGGTCCCGCTCCCCGGCTCCGGCCCGCTGCGGCTGCCGGAGCCGGAAGCACTCGTCCGCGCCTTCCTCGACGCGGTCGCGGACACCCTGCCCCGCACCCCCGCCGCGCCGTACGCCTCGGGGCTGCCGTTCGCCGCACGGAAGGCCCAGCGGCTGCCCGGAGCCCACGACTGGGCCGCCGAGGTCGCCGCCGGAATGGACGCCGGGGTGCGCGTCTCGCTCCGTCTCGACCTCTCGGCGTACGACGTGTTCGACGCGTCCGACGGCGCCGACCGGAGCGCGGCCGGCGACGGCGCGCGCGGGGCCGGTGCGGCGGTCGTCCAGGTGCACAGCCTCGCCGACCCCACCCTCGTCGCCGACGCGGCGGCCCTGTGGGCGGGCACGGCGGACAGCGCGTTCGGCCCCCGCGCGCGGGTGGACGCGGCCCTCGCCGTCCGCCGGGCGGCCCGTGTCTGGGCCCCGCTGGACCGGCTCTCCGACCAGGACGTACCCGACGTGCTGGCCCTGTCGGAGGACGAGGTCAACGACCTGCTCGGCGTGGCCGCGACCCGACTCGCGGCGGCCGGTGTCGCCGTGCACTGGCCCAGGGACCTCGCCCAGGACCTGACCGCGACGGCGGTGGTCCGGCCGGCCCCCGGTTCGGCGACCGACGGGAGCGGCTTCTTCGAGAGCGGGGACCTGCTGCGGTTCGGCTGGCAGCTCGCGCTCGGCGGCGACCCGCTCACCGAGGCCGAGATGGACGCCCTGGCCGAGGCCCACCGCCCGGTCGTCCGGCTGCGCGACCAGTGGGTGCTGGTCGACCCCGCCCTCGTCCGCAAGGCCCGCACACGGGAGCTGGGCCTGCTCGACCCCGTCGACGCGCTGTCCATCGCCCTCACCGGCACCGCGGAGGCCGACGGCGAGACCGTCGAGGCGGTCCCGGTCGGCGCCCTGGCGGTGCTCCGCGACCGCCTCACCGCCGGAGTGCGGCCCGCCGACCCGCCGCCCGGACTCGACGCCACCCTGCGCGACTACCAGCTGCGCGGCCTGGCCTGGCTCGACCTCATGACCTCCCTCGGCCTCGGCGGCTGCCTCGCCGACGACATGGGCCTGGGCAAGACGATCACCCTCATCGCACTGCATCTGAAGCGGGCCCGTACCGAACCGACGCTGGTCGTCTGCCCGGCCTCCCTGCTCGGCAACTGGCAGCGGGAGATCACCCGGTTCGCGCCCGGCGTCCCCGTGCGCCGCTTCCACGGCCCGGACCGCACCCTGGACGACCTGGCCGGAGGCTTCGTCCTCACCACCTACGGCACCATGCGCTCGGCCGCCCCGACACTGGCCGCACAGCGCTGGGGCATGGTCGTCGCCGACGAGGCCCAGCACGTCAAGAACCCGCACTCGGCCACGGCCAGGGCCCTGCGCACCATCCCGGCCCCGGCGCGCGTGGCGCTCACCGGCACCCCCGTCGAGAACAACCTCTCCGAGCTGTGGGCCCTCCTCGACTGGACGACCCCCGGGCTCCTCGGCCCGCTCACGTCCTTCCGCGCCCGGCACGCCCGCGCGGTGGAGAGCGGCGAGGACGAGCAGGCCGCCGAGCGCCTCTCCCGCCTGGTGCGGCCCTTCCTCCTGCGGCGCCGGAAGTCCGACCCGGGCATCGTCCCCGAACTGCCGCCGAAGACCGAGACGGACCACCCCGTCCCGCTCACCCGTGAACAGGCCGCGCTCTACGAGGCGGTGGTGCGCGAGTCGATGCTCGCCATCGAGACCGCCGAGGGCATGGGCCGCCGCGGTCTGGTGCTGAAGCTGCTGACCGCGCTCAAACAGATCTGCGACCACCCGGCGCTCTACCTCAAGGACGAGCACGCACGCGTCGGCGGCGACCGCCTGGCGGCCCGCTCGGGCAAACTGGCCCTGCTGGACGAACTGCTGGACACCCTGCTCGCCGAGGACGGGTCGGCCCTGGTCTTCACGCAGTACGTCGGCATGGCCCGGCTGATCACCGAGCATCTGACCGGGCGCGCGGTTCCGGTCGAACTCCTCCACGGAGGTACGCCGGTACCGGAGCGGGAGCGCATGGTGGACCGCTTCCAGAGCGGCGCGACCCCCGTCCTGGTCCTCTCCCTGAAGGCGGCCGGCACCGGTCTGAACCTCACCCGCGCGGGCCATGTCGTCCACTTCGACCGCTGGTGGAACCCGGCGGTCGAGGAGCAGGCCACCGACCGCGCCTACCGCATCGGCCAGACCCAGCCGGTCCAGGTCCACCGCCTCATCACCGAGGGCACGATCGAGGACCGCATCGCCGAGATGCTGGAGGCCAAGCGGGCCCTCGCCGACGCGATCCTCGGCTCCGGCGAGTCGGCGCTCACGGAACTCTCCGACCGCGAACTGTCCGACCTGGTCTCCCTGCGGAGGACGTCATGACGCCCCGCCCGTCCGACCGGGCGCGGGAGGCCCTGCGAGCGGCCCGCCGACGCGCGAACGCCGAGCCCGCGGACATCGAACCCGCGGACACCGGCATCCCGGACCGGCACCCCGCGCCCGCCCCCGCCCCCGAGCCGGGGCCGGACAACGGGGGGCGGGGGCAGGCCGCGGACCGGGAGCAGCGCCCGGGTGACGTGGCCCGCGACGCCCTGCGCAGGGCGGTGCTCGCCCGACGCACGGCGGGAACGGGAGGCCCCGAAGCGGCCGGGCCCGCGGACGCGGCCGGGGAAAGGGACACGGAGACAGAGGAGGACGGCGAGGGCGACGAGGGCGCGGACGCCACCGCACCGTCGGCAGCCGCAGTCGCAGCCTCCCGGAACCGGCCGACCGCGCCCGACCGGCCGATCACGCCGGAGCCGTCGGAGCGGTCCGGCCGGCGTCCCGGTGACATCGCGCGGGAGGCCCTGCGTTCGGCCCGGGAGGAAGCGCTGCGCGCACGCACGGAGACCGCTGACGGGGAGACGGCCGACCGGGAGACCGGCGACCGGGAGACCGCCGTGCGGCGCGCCGGACACCGCGTCGAGCGCACCCCGTCGGGTACCGCTTCCCGGGTCCCGCGCACCACCCGGGGCGATCGTGCCGAGAACGCCCGGACGGGGGAGCGGGCGGCGGGCGGAGGAGCGCACCAGGTACGGGAACTGCTCGCCGGCGCCCTGCCCCCGCCCCCCGGCGTGGACGAACCGGCCCCGAAGCCCGACGGGACCCGCCACGAACCCCCGGCGCCCCTGCCGTCCCAGGCGTCCTCCACCCCGCCGTCGCACACCCCCCGCTCCATGGCCGCCCCCGCCCGCGACGGCGAACTCCGCCGCACCTTCCCCGCGTTCCCGCCCGGCGCCTCGGCCGGCCCGGGGTTCGCCGAGACCTGGTGGGGCAACGCGTGGGTCACGGCGCTGGAGGAGGGCGCGCTGGACGCCGCGCGGCTGGCACGCGGACGCCGGTACGCGGAGCGGGGGCACGTCGACGCCGTCACCGTCACCCCCGGGCTCGTCCTCGCCTACGTCCAGGGCAGCCGCCCCCGCCCGTACCGGGTGCAGGTGCGGCTGCGCACGTTCGGGGACGCCGACTGGGAGCGCTTCCTGGACACCGCTGCCGAACGGCCCGGCGACATCGCGGCCCTGCTGGAAAAAGAGCTGCCCCAGTCCCTCGCCGACTGCGGGGCCCCGCTGCTCCCCAGCCCCGGGGACCTCGAGCCGCGGTGCAGCTGCCCCGACTCCGGGCACCCCTGCAAGCACGCCGCCGCCCTCTGCTACCAGACCGCCCGGCTGCTCGACGCCGACCCGTTCGTGCTGCTCCTGCTGCGCGGCCGGGGCGAACGCCAGGTGATCGACGCCCTGTCCCGGCGCAGCGCCGCCCGCGCGGCCCGAGACGCCCGCGCCACCCAGGACGGGGAACAGGACTCCCTCCCCGGGGTGCGGGCCAGCGAGGCCGTCGCCCCCCGCAGCCTCCCACCGCTTCCGGCACCCCTGCCCCCGCCCCCGCACCCCGAGCAGCCGCCCGTGTACCCCGCGTCCCCCGGCGGCCCGGACCCGTTCGCGCTCGACCAGCTCGCCACCGACGCCGCCGCCCGCGCCCACACCCTGCTCACCACCGGCCGCGACCCCGTCGGCCGGCTCACCCTGTGGCAGGACGCGGTACGGCTGGCCGCCGCCCGCCCCGGCTCCGGGCTCACCGGGGCCACCCGCGCGCTGTACTCCTCGCTCGCCCGGGCGGCCGGCCGCACCCCGGCCGCCCTGGCGCGCGCGGTCGCCGCGTGGCGCCAGGGCGGCCCGACGGGACTCGAGGTCCTGGAGGAGCCCTGGGATCCGCCGGCCGGCCGCTTCGACCGCGCCCGTCCCCTGCTCCTCGCCGCCGACCTGCCCGCCTTCCGTCCCTGGCGCAATCACCTCACCCACCCCCGCGGCCACGTCCAGCTCCGCCTCGGCCGGGACCACCTCTGGTACGCGTACGAGTCCGAACCGGGCCACGAGGACTGGTGGCCCCGCGGTACCCCCGCCCCGGACCCCGTCGCCGCCCTGACCGTCCTGACCTCCCTGGAGGCCCTGGACGCTCTGGACAGCCCGCACACCCTGTGATCGGCCCCGCTTCCGACGCCGTCACCGTGCGCGGCCGGGCCGTCGCCCAAACGGTATGCGCCAAAGTCTCCGGGGGCGGCGGCGAGACCACTCCACCGGCCCGTCGCCTCGGTCGCTTCACCGGACCGCCGGTGCCGTGCGGCGATGCCACCGCTCGGTGGGCATCACCACACGCGCACAACTCCTTCGCGGCGGGTGCGCTTTCGGTCGGCGGGCGGAGGGGAGGCCCCCGACGGGGGAGACGGTCGCCGGGGCGCGTGCCTAGCCTCCCGGCTCATGAGATCACCACTGAGACGCCTCGGGCCCGCCGCCGTTCTCGCCTTCGTCCTCGCCCTGTTCGGCATGGCACCCCAGGCGACCGCGGCCGGACCCGCGCCCGCCGAGCTGACGTTCACCACCGACACCGCCACCACCACGCCCGGCGGCACGGTCCAGCTGTCGATGACCCTCACCAACAACAGGACGTACGACATCTGGTTCGTGTACCAGACGATCGACCCCACCTGGCTCACCACCCAGCGCCCCGACCTGAAGTACGACTTCACCGGGTGCGTCCTGGCCACCGCGGACGGCAGCACCCCCTGTGCGGGGACCGGGCCGGCCGACCTCGGCGCCAACTACGGCACCACCGTCCCGCCCGGGCAGAGCCGGACCGTCACGCTGACCCTGCGGATCGCGCCCGACTCCGGCTGCAACGGCAACATCGGCTTCTACTCGTACTACTACGCCGAGTTCAGCGACACCGGCAACGCCGGCGGCGGTCCGGTGTACACGCCCGAGACGCGGGTGCTCTGCGCCTGACGGGTCTGACGGGTCTGACGGACCCGGCGGGTTCGTCAGGCCTCTGAGGGGCGGCCGGTTCCCGACGTCGTCGACCGCAGCCGGTCCGGGGCCGCACCGGCCGAGAGGCCCGGACCTCCGGCAGTCCCACCGGCGGGCCGCTTCGGCCCGCCGGTGCTCCGTTCCCGTCTTCGACCTGCTCGGGTCTTCCACGCGCCCGCTCCGGCCTCCCGCGTCCCGAAGCGCCGCACCGGTCGCTGCCGGACCGCCGACACCCCGATGGTCACCTGCGCTTTTCCGTCAGTTTCCGCAACTAGCCCACGAGAAACGCACAAAGCCATCACTATGTGACACGACGGATGTGTCGACGACTGGCTTCTGAGGGGGATGCCGGCGTCGCGCGCGGGGGTGCGTCGGCTCCGGCGGAGCGGTGTCCACCCCTGTCCGTGGGAGGGGAATACACCGCATGAAGCGGATCACACGCACCGCCGTGCTCATGGTGGGCGCACTCATCGCTGCCCTGGGCGTACCGAGCGCGGCCGCGCACGCCGCCGACGGCTTACCCCGCGTCGACCTGCGCGTCCTGGTCGTCAGAGACGGGGGCCCGGCCGTGGACGCGATCGCGGCCGAACTGAGGACCGCCGGCACGCCGTACACCGAAGTGGACCTCACCCGGTCCGACCGCCCCGTCATCGACGCCGGCTTCCTCGCCGACACCGTGGACGGGCGACCACGCGCCAAGTACCAGGCGGTGGTCCTGCCCAACGACAACCCGTTCCCGGCGAACTCGCCCGAGATGACGGCGCTCGCCGCCTACGAACGCACCCACGACATCCCGCAGGTCGACGCCTACACCTACGCGCGCCCGGAGGCGGGCCTGGAGTACCCGGTCGGCGACGGCTACGCCGGCAGCATCGACGGGGTACGGGCCGAGGTGACCGACGCGGGCCGGGCAGGCCCCTTCGGCTACCTGGACGGCCAGGTCCCCTTCGAGGACAACTCGCCCACCGTGGGTGAGAGTTACGCCTACCTGTCGACCCCCGTGGCCGGTGCGGACTTCACCCCGTACGTCGAGGCCGCGATCCCGGGCGGGACCGGGCGGGGTTCGCTGGTGGGGGAGTACCGGCACGACGGCCGGCGGGAACTCGTCGTCACCTTCGTCTACAACCAGTACCAGCAGCAGTTCGGACTGCTGGCCCGGGGCATCGTGGACTGGATGACCGGCGGCGTGCACCTGGGCGCCTCCAGGAACTACTTCGCCGTGCACGTCGACGACGTCCTCGCCGCCGACGACCGCTGGGACACGGAGCTGAACTGCACCCCCGGCGACGTCGACTGCCCGGAGGGCGAGGGCACGCCCGACCCGATCCGGATGCTCCCGGCCGACGTGGACCACGCCACCTCCTGGCAGCGCGAGCAGGACTTCACCCTCGACCTCGCCTACAACGGCGCCGGCAGCGTCGACCAGCGCCAGGGCAACGGCGGAGCCGACCCCCTGGCGGACAGGCTGATCGCCGAGCGGGACCGGTTCCGCTGGATCAACCACACCTACACGCACGCCTTCCTCGGCTGCGAACAGGACACCTCAGTGGTGCCGTGGCGGTGCGCCACCCACGCCGACGGCAGCACCAAGTGGGTCAGCCGCACGACCGTCTCCGACGAGATCGCCACCAACCGCGTCTGGGGAGAGACCGTCGGACTGCCCCTGCACGACGACGAGTTGGTGACCGGCGAACACTCCGGACTCAAGGTGCTGCCGCAGCAGCCCGAGGACAACCCGAACCTGGCCCCCGCCCTCGCCGACAACGGCATCACCTGGCTCGCCTCGGACAACTCCCGCGATCCCGTGCAGCGCAGGATCGGGCCGGCCACGACCGTCTCGCGCTACCCGATGAACGTCTTCTTCAACGCCGGGCGGACGGCCGAGCAGGTCGACGAGTACAACTGGATCTACACCAGCCGTGCCCAGGGCGGGAGCGGCATCTGCGAGGACAACCCGGCCACCACGACGTGCCTGCCGGCTCCGCTGGACATCGCGACGGGGTACACCGAGTACATCGTCCCCCTGGAGACCCGGATCGCGCTCGGCCACGTCCTCGCCAACGACCCCAAGCCGCACTTCATCCACCAGTCCAACCTGGCCGAGGACCGCATCGCCTACCCGGTCCTGGACGGCGTGCTCGACGGCTACGGGGCCCTGTTCGCCGACGACACCCCCGTGGTGAACCTGCGGATGAAGGACATAGGCGTCGAACTCCAGCGCCGTGCCGCCTGGGCCGACGCCCTGCGGGAAGGCCAGGTCACCGCCTACCGCATCGGCGGCACGGTGACCGTCGAGGCGCCGGACGGCACGGCCGTCACCGCCACCGCGCCCACCGGGACCACCCTCGCGGGAGATGCGTTCGGCGAGGCCTACGCGGGCCGGGTGTCCGGCTGGACGCAGACGGCGGGCCAGACCTCCCTCTCCTTCACCCTGCCGGCGTCCGCCACGGACGGCGCAGCCACGGACGGTACCGCCGCCGACGGCGACGGAGCGGCCCCGGACGCGGAGGCCCCGGCCGTCGAGCCGGCCCCGGACACCCGGGTTCCCGCCGGCGTGAGGGACCACGTCCCGTACACCGCGCGGAGCTGAACGGCGCACCGATCCACCCGAGGCACCGGACCCGGTCACCGACGCGTGACCGGGTGCCGGGACCCGGCCCCGCACGACCCTCCCCGCACCCCGCCTCACCCACCCCACCCGGCCGTGGAGCCCACTGATGTACGTTCACCACGGCGCGCGCCGCCCCAGCTCGGCGCGCGTCACCCTGCTCACCGAAGGCACCTATCCGCACAGTCACGGCGGTGTGAGCGTCTGGTGCGACCAACTCGTCCGCGGCATGCCCGACTTCGACTTCGATGTCCTCGCCGTCACCGGCACCGGCCGCGAACCCGTCGTGTGGGACCTGCCCGCACACGTCTCGAACGTCCTGACCGTCCCGATGTGGGGAGACCCGCCCGCGGGCCGCCCGCCCGGGCGGCGGCCGAGCGAAGTCCTGTCCGGTGCCTACGAGCAGTTCCTGACGGCGCTGCTCGACCCGTGCGCGGAGAGCGGATTCGCCCCGGCCCTGTACACCATGGCGCGGGCCGCCGCGGACGGGACACTCGGTCCGTTCCTGCGCGGCGACCGGGCGATCTCCGTGCTGAGCGCCGTGTGGAACCGCCGGGGCCTGGTCGTCCGTGAGGCCCGCCCCACACTGCACGACGCGGTCACCGCCACCGGACTGCTCGAGCACGCCCTGCGCCCGCTGGCCGCGCCCCTGCCGAGGGACGGGGTCGCCCACGCGGTCAGCGGGGGCATCGCCGTCCTGCCCGGACTGGCCGCCCTGGAGCGGCACGGCGTCCCCCTGCTCCTCACCGAGCACGGCGTCTACCTCCGCGAGCGCTACCTCGGCTACCGCACCGGCCCCTACCGCTGGCCGGTCAAGGCACTCCTCCTGGGCTTCTTCCGGCTGCTGGCCGAGGAGAGCTACCGCAGGGCCGCCCTGATCACACCGGGCAACCGCTACAACCGGCTGTGGGAGGAGGAGGGCGGGGCCGACCCGGCGTCGATCCGCACGGTCTACAACGGGGTGGACCCGGAGGCCTTCCCGCCGGCCGGACCCGAACCGGAGGCGCCGACCCTCAGCTGGGCCGGCCGCGTCGACCCGATCAAGGACCTGGAGACCCTCATCCGGGCCCTCGCCCTGGTCAGGGCGGAACGGCCCGACGTCAGGCTGCGGATGTTCGGCGGGACGCCCCGGGGCGGGGAGGCCTACCGGGAACGGTGCGAGGCACTCGCCGCCGAACTCGGACACGGGGACGCCGTCGTCTTCGAGGGCCGCGTCGACGACATCAGGGACGCGTACGCCGCCGGCAACGTCGTGATGCTCTCCAGCATCAGCGAGGGCTTCCCCTTCACACTGATCGAGGCCATGTCCTGCGGGCGGGCGACGGTCTCCACCGACGTCGGCGGAGTCCGCGAGGCCGTGGGGGACGCGGGCCTCGTCGTACCGCCGCGGGACCCGGCCGCGATGGCCGCCGCCGCGCTGGAACTGCTCGGCGATCCCGCACGGCGCGCGGCCATGGGGGAGGCCGCCCGGCTCCGGGTGATCGAGCAGTTCACCCTGCGCCGGACCGTCGACACCTTCCGCGCCATCTACCTGGAGCTGTCCGGCCCCCGGCGGCAGCCGGCCGACCGCGCCGCACCGCCCCCGGGCGAGCGCACACGGATCCCGTCGCCCACGGCGGCGAGGAGCGTGGCCGTATGAGCGGCCCCATGGCGCTGGAGCCGGGCGGAGCCGAACAGGACACCCTCGCCCTACGGCTGCCCCGGGCCCTCCCGGCCGACGACCCCACCCTCGTCGTGCGATTACCGCGGCCCGTCCCGGACCGGGAGGAGGTGGACCGGCTGGCCGCCGCCCTGGCCGACCGCATCGGCCCCGCCGTCCACCCCTACGAGGTGGCCGCGCTGCTGGAGGCGGAAGGACTGTCCGCGGACGTCGTCCGGCGGCGGTACGGCCATCCGAACCTGTTCTCCCTGGCCTCCGCCCTGTACGAGCGCATCCCCAGGACGTTCCCCGAGCTCGCCCCCGCCCCCGACCCCTGGCATCCCGACACCGTGCGCTGCCTGCTGCGCGGCGTGCTGTTCGCCCTGCCCGGCCTCGCCTACCTGCTCGCCGCACCGTTGGGGCAGGCGGCACGGTACGCACCCGCCCTGATCGCGGCCGGTGTCGTCTCCTGGGCCTGGAGCCAGGCCCTGGGGCACCGCGCCCACCTGCGTCTGGCGACGGGGCCCCACGAGGCGGGCCGCACCCTGCTGACCGGAGCCGCCCTCGGCGCGGCCCTGGCCACGGCGACCGCGGCCGCGGTCGCCGGCGGCGGGCCGGCCGTCCTGGCCGCCGCCGCACAGTCGCTGTACCTGGCCGCCGCCTCGGTACTGCTGGTCCTCGCCCGGGAACGGCTGCTGCTGGCGGCCCTGACACCGCTGATCGCCGGCGCCGTGCCACTGCCCTGGTGGGAACCCGGCCCCGTGCTGAGGCTCGGTCTGCCCCTGCTGGCGCTGGCGGCCACGATCGCCGCCGCCGGCCGGGTGCTCCGGGGCGTGCTCGGCACCCCGCCCGCCCCCGGCGCGCGCCGACCACCGCTGCGGGCCTCCCTGCCCTACGGCCTCTTCGGCCTCGCCGCGGCGTCCCTGGTCCTGCTGGAGGGCCGACAGCACCCGTACGCCGTGATCGTGCTGACCGTGAGCATGGGGCCGGCCGAGTGGCTGCTGTACCGCTACCGCGGCCGGTCGGTCGCGGCGCTGCGGGCGACCGCGACGCCCACCGCCTTCCTCCTGAGGTCGGCCGGCCTCCTCGCTCTCTGCCTGCTCGCCTACCTCCTGCCGCTGACGCCCGCGGCCCTCCTCACCGGAGCCGACCCCGCAGCCCTGCTGCTGCTCGCCGCGACACTGTGGACCGCCCTGCTGCTCCAGGCGTTCGGTGTCGCCTGGCCCGCCGCCCTGATCTGTCTGGCCGCCGCGGGCTGCGCCGTCCTGGTCACCCTGCTGCGCCTGCCACCGGGCCCGGCCGTCCTGCCGCTGTGCTGCGCCGCCGCGGCCCTGTGCCTGTCGGTGTGCGTGCTGTGGCTGCTCGGCCGGCCGGCGGTCCACGCCTGACCGTCCACGCGCACGACACCACCCGCGACCCGCACCGCATCGCACCGCACCGTCGCACCTCACCTGTTCGAACAACCGGAAGGACACCTGCGTTGACCTCCGCACCGCTCGCCGCCGTCACCGGGGCCGAAGGCTTCATCGGCTCCCACCTCACCGAAGCACTCGTCGCCGCCGGGTACCGCGTCCGGGCCATGGCCCAGTACAACTCCTTCTCCTCCTACGGTTGGCTGGAGACCCTGTCCCCGGACGTCCTGGACCAGGTGGAGATCGTCCTCGGCGACGTCCGGGACCCCGGATCGGTACGCGGTCTGCTCGAAGGGGCCGACAGCGCCTACCACCTGGCCGCGCTCATCGCGATCCCGTACTCGTACCGGGCGCCGCACAGCTATGTGGACACCAATGTCACCGGCACCCTCAACGTGCTGGAAGCGGTACGCCAGTTGGGCACGCCGAGGCTGGTGCACACCTCCACGAGCGAGACCTACGGCACCGCGCGGACCGTGCCGATCACCGAGGACCACCCCATCAACACCCAGTCCCCGTACGCCGCTTCGAAGGCGGGCGGGGACCGGCTGGCCGACAGCTACCACGCGAGCTTCGACATACCGGTGGTGACGCTGCGGCCGTTCAACACCTTCGGGCCGCGCCAGTCGATGCGCGCGGTGATCCCCACCGTCATCGGCCAGGTCGCGGCGGGGGAACGCACCATCACCCTCGGCGACCTGCGGCCCACGCGGGACTTCACCTACGTCAAGGACACGGCGCAGGCCTTCCTCGCCGTCGGCACCGCACCCGCCGAGCAGGTCGTGGGCCGCACCTTCAACGCCGGGACCGGCGGGGAGATCTCGGTCGGCGACCTCGTGGCGCTGATTGGCAAGGTCATGGACAGCGCCCTCGACGTACGGGAGGACACGGCACGGCTGCGGCCCGCCAACTCCGAGGTGATGCGGCTGGTCGCCGACACCACCCGGCTCGCCGACGCCACCGGCTGGAAGCCCGCCCACACGCTGGAGCAAGGGCTCGCCCGGACCGTGGAGTTCTTCCGCGACCCGGCCAACCTGGCCCGCTACAAGACCGGCATCTACAACATCTGACCCGTCTCTCCCGACCCGTCCCTCCCGACCTGCCCGGCCCGTCCGGCCCGCACCACCCGGCCGGTGTCCGGCACGTCCCCGGGCGACACGAAGCATCCGAAGGAGAAGTCCCATGCACGCAGTGATACTGGCCGGAGGCAAGGGCGTCCGGCTGCGGCCCTACACCACGGCCCTCCCCAAGCCGCTCGTCCCCATCGGCGACCAGCACGCCATCCTGGAGATCGTGCTGCGCCAGCTCGCCACGTCCGGCTTCACCCACTGCACCATCGCCATCGGCCACCTCGGCGAGATCATCCGCGCCTACGTCGGAGACGGCTCCCAGTGGGGCATGGACATCGACTACGCCACCGAGGAGAACCCGCTGGGCACCATGGGCCCCCTGCTCACGCTGCGCGAGCGGCTGCCCGAGAACTTCCTGGTGATGAACGGCGACGTCCTGACCGACCTCGACTACGCCGACGTCCTGAACCGGCACCGGGAATCCGGCGCCCGGCTGACCATCGCGACCTACGCCCGCAAGGTCCACATCGACTTCGGCGTGCTGACCACCCGGGCGAGCCGGGTGGTCGCCTTCACGGAGAAGCCCAGCATGGACTACCGCGTCTCCATGGGCGTCTACGGGCTGTCCCGCTCGACGCTCGAGGACTACACACCCGGCCTCCCGCTGGGGTTCGACGAACTCGTCCTGGACCTCCTCGCCGCCCAGCGCCCGCCGCACGCCTACGAGTTCGACGGCTACTGGCTGGACATCGGACGCCCGGACGACTACGACCGGGCCAACGCGGAGTTCACCACCCGCAAGTCCATGCTGCTCAAGGGGGCCTGAGCACCCATGCGCGTTCTCGTCCTGGGCCGCACCGGCTACCTGGGCCGCCATGTCGTCGCCCAGCTGCGCGGCCTGCCGGACACCCAGCTGCCCGAGGCCGGCCGCTCGACCGCGGGGGCCGGCGCGGCACTGCGCGTCGACCTGGCCACCGACTCCCCCGACCGGCTCGCCAAGACCCTGGCGGAGGCGGCGCCCGACGCCGTGATCAACTGCGCGGGCGCGACCGCCGGGGACGCGGTCACCCTGGCCGAGGTCAACACCCGCGGCCCCGCCGTCCTGTGCGCCGCGCTGCGGCAGGCCGCTCCCCGGGCACGCCTGGTGCACCTGGGGTCGGCCGCCGAGTACGGCCCGGGGGAACAGGGCACCAAGGTGCCGGAGACGGGGGCGACCCGCCCGCTCGGACCGTACGGCGCGACCAAACTCGCGGGCACGGCGGTGGTGACGGCCTCCGGCCTGGACGCGGTGGTGCTGCGGGTGGGCAATCCGGTGGGACCGGGCGCGCCGCCCACCGGGCTGCCCGGCAGGGTCGCCGCCCTGCTGCGCGAGACCGGCGCATCCAAGCCGGGGGGAGGGACAGGGGCGGTGCTGCGGCTCGGTGACCTGTCCGCGTACCGCGACTTCGTCGACGCACGCGACGTCGCGCGTGCGGCGGTGCTCGCCGCCCTGGCGGCCGGACCGCTCCCGCCCGTCCTCAACATCGGCGGCGGCGAGGCGGTCCGGGTGCGCGACCTGGTGCACCTGCTGGCCCGCCGGGCCGGTTTCGGGGGACGTATCGAGGAGGCCGCAGAGACCGCAGAGGCCGCGGAGGACACGGGGGCCGCGGGAGGCTCGGCCCGCTCGGCGGCGGTGTCCTGGCAGTGCTCCGACATCACGGCGGCGGGCGAGGCACTCGACTGGCGCCCCTCGTACACCCTCGAGGAGTCACTGGCCGCGCTGTGGGCGGACACCGGCACGGAAGGCGGCCGTACGCCGTGAGCCTGCTGATCCCCCTGTACGTCCACCCGGCCGAGGACCCGGGCGCCTGGCACCGGCTGATCACGGCGGCCGACCGCACCCACTCCGTCGTGCTCAACCCCGCGAACGGCCCCGGGACCGGCCCGGACCAGGCGTTCACGGCGGTCGCGGAGGCGCTGCGGGCGGCCGGGGCCCGGCTGCTCGGCTACGTCGACACCGACTACGGCGCGCGGGACCCGTCCGCGGTCACCGCCGACGCGCGCCGGCACCGGGAGTGGTACGGGGTCGACGGCTGCTTCCTGGACCGGGTGACCGCGGGGCCGGAGGGCCTGCCGGGCTGCCGCAGGCTGGTCCGGTCCCTGCGCGGGGCCGGTGCGCGGACCGTCGTGCTCAACCCCGGAGTGGACCCGGCGCCCGGCTACGTCCGCCTCGCCGACCTGACCGTCACCTTCGAGGGGCACTGGTCCACCTACGCCGCCGCGTTCAGCCGTCCCGCCCGGACGAAGCCGCACCCGCCGGAACGGATCTGCCACCTCGTCTACGGCGTGCCCGGGGCACTCGTACCCTTGGCCGTACGCACCGCGCAGGACCGCGGCGCCGGGACCTGCTGCCCGGTGACGGGTGAACTTCCCAACCCCTGGGCCGAGTTGACCCCTGCCCTGACCACGACCGAGACCGAGATCGAGACCGAGGGGCGAGCATGACCAGGAAGCCTCCGCTTCGCACGCCCGCGCCGAGGGTACCGACCGTGCTGGTCGCGCTGGTCGCGCTGCTCGTGCCGGCCGTCACGGCCCTGACCGGGTGCTCCGCCCCGCCCCGCACCTCGCCGAAGGCCCCGACCGGAACCGCGTCCGCCCCCGACGGGGAACTCTGGCGCCCGCGCCCCGGGCTCGCCTGGCAGTGGCAGCTCGACGGCAGGGCCGACCCGTCGGTCGAGGTGCCGGTCTACGACATCGACGGCTTCGAGAACACCGCCGCGGACGTGGCCCGCCTCCACCGGGACGGCCGCAAGGTGATCTGCTACATCAACGTCGGCGCCTGGGAGGACTTCCGGCCCGACCGGGACGAATTCCCGCGCTCCGTCCTCGGCAGGAACAACGGCTGGGAGGGCGAGCGCTGGCTGGACATCCGCCGGATCCCCGTACTGAAGCCGATCATGGAGCGACGGTTCGACATGTGCCGGGACAAGGGCTTCGACGCGGTGGAGCCGGACCTGATGGAGGGCTACGGCAACGACACCGGATTCCCGCTCACCGCGGCCGACCAGCTCCGCTACAACCGCATGATCGCGGAGATCGCGCACGAACGCGGACTGTCGGTGGGCCTCAAGAACGACCTGCCGCAGATCCCGCACCTCGTGGACGACTTCGACTTCGCCGTCAACGAGGAGTGCGCGCAGTACGGCGAGTGCGCCGAGCTCACTCCGTTCATCGAGGCGGGCAAGGCGGTCTTCCACGTGGAGTACACGGAGCCGACCGGTGAGTTCTGCGCCGAGTCCCGCGAGCTGAAGCTGTCGTCCATGCGCAAGAAGCTGGAACTGGGGGTCTGGCGGGACCCGTGCTGACCCGCGGACACCGCTGCGCCGCGCACGCCGAACGCGGTGCAGCGGTGTCCGGTTCTCACCGGTCCGCGGTAAATGCCTGGACCGGGCGCCTCCCCTGACGGGAAACTTCCGACTTCCGAACCTCCGGGAGTGTGATGGGGACAACAGATACGCGAGGGCCGGCGCCGGGCAGGAGCGCGGTCGTCCTGGCACTGCGCCGCTACGGCCGGGAACTGCTGCGACTACGACTACTGGCCCTGCCCGCGCTGCTGCTGCCGGCCGTGGGTAACATCGGCATCCGTTACGTCGCCCCCCTGCTGATCGCCAAACTGGCGGGTCAGGCCGCCGGTGACAGCGGTCTCACCCTCGCCTCGGCGCTGCCGTACGTGCTGGGCTTCGGCGCGACGCTGCTGCTCGCCGAGGCCGTGTGGCGGGTCGGGCAGCACTGCCTGAACCGCGTGGACGCCCTCGGCATGGAGCACCTGTACGTGAGCGGCATGGACGAACTCCTCGCCAAGGACGCCGCGTTCTTCCACGACAACTTCGCCGGCTCCCTGACCAAACGGGTGCTCAGCTTCGGCAAGCGCTTCGAGGACTTCGTCGACACGCTGACGTACCGGATCGTGGGCAGTCTCGTCCCCCTGGTGTTCGGCGCCGTGGTGCTGTGGAGCTACGAACCGATGCTCGTCGTCGGCCTCCTGGTGATGATCGCGCTGACCGTGGTGGCCGCGACACCGCTGATCCGCCGTCGGCAGAGGCTCGTCAACGACCGCGAGGCCGCGATCGCCCGGGTCTCCGGCCACGTCGCCGACAGCCTCATGAACATGGAGACCATCCGGGCGTTCGCCGCCGAGCGGCGGGAGGCCGACGAACACCGCAGCCGTGTCGCGGACTCCCGGCGCCTGACGCTGAAATCGTGGGACTACGGCAACCTGCGCGTCGACACCCTGATCGCCCCCCTGTCCGTACTGACCAACGTGCTGGGCCTGTTGGTCGCCCTCGCCTTCGGCGGTCCGGGCCAGGGAGTGGAGGAGATCGTCGTCGCCTTCACCTACTACTCCAACGCGACCCAGATCATGTTCGAGTTCAACCAGATCTACCGGCGGCTGGAGAGCTCGATGACCGAGGCCGCGCAGTTCACGGAGCTGCTGCTGGACCCGCCCACCGTGCTCGACCCGGCCGCACCCGAACCGCTCGCACCGCGGGACACCGGCGTCCGCTTCGAGGCGGTGACCTTCGCCCACACGGGTGCGAAGCCGATCTTCGAGGGCCTCGACCTGGACGTGCCCGCAGGCGCGCGGATCGGTCTGGTCGGCAGGTCCGGCGGCGGCAAGACCACGCTCACCCGGCTGCTGCTGCGGATGTCGGACATCGACGACGGCCGCATCCTGATCGGTGGTCAGGACATCAGCCGGCTGCGCCAGACCGACCTGCGCTCACTGATCGCCTACGTTCCGCAGGAACCCGCGATGTTCCACCGCAGCCTGCGGGACAACATCGCCTTCGCCCGGCCCGGCGCCACCGACGCGGAGGTCCGCGCGGCGGCCGAGGCCGCGCACGTCACGGAGTTCGCCGAACAGCTCCCCGACGGCTTCGCCACCCTGGTGGGGGAGCGGGGAGTCAAGCTCTCGGGCGGCCAGCGCCAGCGCGTCGCCCTCGCCAGGGCCATCCTGCGCGACGCCCCGATCCTGCTGCTCGACGAGGCGACCAGCGCGCTGGACTCGGAGAGCGAACTCCTCGTCCAGGACGCCCTGTGGCGGCTGATGGACGGACGTACGGCCCTCGTGGTCGCCCACCGTCTGAGCACCGTCGCCGGAATGGACCGTCTCGTCGTCCTCGACCGCGGAAGCGTCGTCGAACAGGGCGCCCACGAGGAGCTGCTCGCGGCGAACGGCGCCTACGCCAAGCTGTGGCAGCACCAGTCGGGCGGCTTCCTCGGCGAGAGCACCGAGCCGTCCCCCGGGTGCCCGGACCCCGAAGCCGGCCCCGGCGGACTGCCCGACCCGGCCGACCCGGCGCCGGAGGACGACCACAGAGAGTCGCCACACGCCGGTGCGAGCTCCTCGCTCATGTGACCGAGTCGATTACCGGCCATTCCCGGCCGCACGCGACGGCACGCCCCTCCGCCCCCGTGTGCGGCGGGCGGAGGAGCGCCGTAGGAAGAACGACCAGTGCTCCCGGACATCGCCGGAGACCGCGGTCGCCGGCCCTGCCACGCGGTGCCGCACAGGAGCTTGCCCGTTCCGTCGGGGAGCCCACGTCGCGCCTCTGAGCTGGAATCGGATATCCGGGCCACGGCCTGTTCGGCGTCGGAGGCTGTTCCGAGACACGAGGAGACGACGAGGCGCTGACCTCCTGTGTTCGCAAGCCGGGTGTGGAGACAGTGGACGGGATGTGGAGGGCCCGAGGCCGGATCGGGCCGCTGGGCGGGTCCTGGGAGACTGACCGGCATGGACATCGCTCGCAGGAACAATGTCACCGTCACCGGCACTCCGCAGGGGCGGACGGTGGTGCTGGCTCACGGGTTCGGCTGCGATCAGAACATGTGGCGGCTGACCCTGCCCGCCCTGGTCGAGGAGTACCGGGTGGTGCTGTTCGACTACGTGGGTTCCGGCCGCTCGGATGCGGCCGCGTTCTCGGAGGACCGATACGGCTCTCTGAGCGGTTACGCCCAGGACGTGGTCGAGGTGTGCGAGGCGCTCGATCTGCGCGACGCGGTGTTCGTGGGGCATTCCGTCAGCGCGATGATCGGTGTGCTGGCGGCCGGCACGGCCCCGGGGCGGATCGGGGCGCACGTGATGGTCGCTCCGTCTCCGCGGTACATCGACGACGAGGGCTACCGTGGCGGTTTCAGCGCCGACGACATCGACGAGCTCCTGGCGTCACTGGATTCGAACTACCTGGGCTGGTCGGCGGCGATGGCCCCGGTGATCATGGGCAACGCGGACCGGCCGGAACTGGGCGAGGAGCTGAAGAACAGCTTCTGCGCCACCGACCCGGACATGGCGCGGGTCTTCGCCCGGACCACGTTCCTGTCGGACTCGCGGGACGACCTGAAGAGCGTGGAGGTGCCGACTCTGGTGCTGGAGTGCACCCAGGACGTGATCGCTCCCCGGGAGGTGGGTGCCTTCGTCCACCGGGCGATCCCCGGCTCGACACTGGTCACGCTGGACGCGACCGGGCACTGCCCGCACCTGTCCGCGCCCGAGGCCACCAACCAGGCGATCACAGAGTTCCTGGCGGCCCTGCGGTGATGTGTCGTACCGGGCAGCAGCCCGATCCGCACGAGGCCGACGACGAGGAGACCTCCGGCGCGGCGTTCGCCGCGCTGCTGGAGGACAGCGCCGAGGAACTGTACGAGAGCGCACCGTGCGGCTACCTGTCCACGCTGATGGACGGCACCATCGCGAAGATCAACACCACGCTGCTGACCTGGCTCGGCCTGGAGCGGGGGGCGGTGGTGGGCCGGATGCGGTTCACCGACCTGCTGACCGTGGGCGGCAAGATGTACCACGAGACGCACTTCGCGCCGCTGCTGCGGATGCAGGGCGAGGTCAGCGGCATCGCCATGGAGATCAAGCAGGTCGGCGGCGGCCGGATGCCCGTGCTGGTCTCCTCCGCGGTCAAACACGGCAGTACCGGCGAGCCCCTGCTGATCCGCACCACCGTCTTCGACGCCCGGGACCGCCGCGCCTACGAGGAAGAGCTCCTGCGCGGCCGGAAGGCGGCCGAAGAAGCACGCAAACAGGCGGAGGCGGACCGGGCCCGGCTTCAGGACGCCCTCGCCGTCCTCCAGCAGTCACTGCTGCCCGACACCCTCCCGGAGATACCCGGGGTGGAGACGGCCGCCTACTACCACACCGCCCATCCCGACCGGCTCGGCGGCGACTTCTACGACGTCTTCCCCATCGACGGCAAACGCTTCGGCTTCTTCCTCGGGGACGTGTGCGGCAAGGGCCCCCAGGCCGCCGCGCTCACCTCGCTGACCCGCTACACACTGCGCGCCGCCGCCCTGCACGACCCGGACCCCGTCTCGGCCCTGACCACCCTCAACAAGGTGCTCCACGAGCGGTACGCGGGCAGCGGCGACCCGCGCTACTGCACCGCCGTCTACGGCACCCTCGAGCCCGACCCCGATACCGGGCAGGTCGCCGTCCACCTGGCCTCGGGCGGCCACCCGCCGGTCATCACCGTGCGTGCCGACGGCGCCGCCGACTTCCTGCCCACTCCCGGTGGCCTCCTCGTCGGCATCCTGCCCTCCGCGTGCTTCACCGCCGCCACGACCGTGCTCGCCCCCGGCGACATGCTCCTGCTCTACACCGACGGCATCACCGAGGCCCGTACCGGCGAGGACCGCACCGGCCTGTACGGGGACGAGGCCCTGCTCGCCTTCGCCGCCGACCACGCCGGCCGGCCCCCGCCCGTTGCGATCCAGGCCCTGACCGACCTGCTGCGCAGCTTCGGTGACGGCCTCGATGACGACACCGCACTGCTCGCCCTCGGTGTCCCGGCCCTCGCCCCCCGGACGAGAAGCAGCCGATGAGCCCACTGAAGATCACCGTCCGAGACGCTGCCACTGGTCCCGTTCTGGAGATCTTCGGCGCGCTCGACCACGACAACGCCACGGAACTGCTGGAACTGATCCCCGCCATCACCCTCCGACCGGGCCGGCGCCTCATCCTGGACCTGGGAGGCATGGAATTCTGCGACTCCAGCGGCCTCAGCGCCGCCCACCACCACGCCCACACCGCCCGAGCGGACTTCGCACTCGCATCCGTACCCACGCACACCCTGCGCACCCTGCGCATCGTCGGCCTCGACCAGATCTTTCCCATCTGCCCCGACGGCGACTGCGTCCTCCCCCCTGAGAGCGCAGTGCGCTCACCGCACGGTCACGCGACAACACGACCGTGATCGCGCGCTCACCTCTGTGTGCCGCGCATGTCACGGACCACTTCACCACTCGTCCGTGCCGAGGATTCCACCCGTACCGCTTCATGCCGGCAGGGTGCTCCACGGGCCTGCGGAAGCCGGAAACAGAGCCGCGTACCGGGAAACCCCGGAGGGCCTTCCCGTGACATCACGGGAAGGCCCTCCGAGGAAAGGGATGCCGTCAGTGCTTGAAGGCGTCCTTGGCCTTCTCCTTTGCCTCACGGGCATCCCCCTTGCTCTTTTCGGCCTGTCCTTCGGCGGCCATGCGGTCATTTCCGAGGGCGCTTCCCGCGGCCTCCTTCGTCTTGCCCTTGGCCTGCTCGGTCTTCGCCTTGGCCTTCTCGCCGGCAGTCATGGAATAAGCCTCCTCGTCACTTCGGTGCCGCTTTTGCCGTAGCCCCCTCGTGCCCCGGCTCTCCCTCCACAAACACGTCACATCCGCGGAATGAAGGAACAGCCGCTGGGCATACGGCGGCCCAGGAGGTCGACAACCATGATTCCCTTGCTGCTCGTTCTGCTTCTCGCACTCGTCCTTTTCGGTGCCGGTTTCGCCGTCGAGGTCCTCTGGTGGGTGGCCCTGGCCGTCCTGGTGCTGTGGCTGCTCGGCTTCGTCATGCGCTCCACGAGCGCCGGAGGTGGCCGTAGCCGCTGGTATCGATGGTGACCTGATCTCGCAACCTCGTGGGGCCCGTGTGCAGCAACGGCACACGGGCCCCACGAGCCTGCGCCCCGGTGAGCGGGACGGCCGACCGGAGAAGCATCCACCACGCGAGAACTCGATCACCCTGCCGATCCGGGGAACAACCCCGAAACCCCGTGGAACCGGGCCCGGACCGCCAGGGCGAGCCGGCCCCGGGACCGCCGGGCGGAGGTGCCCACGGAACCGCCCACACCGTTGGAGGCGGAGAACGTCGCCCGGCGGAAGAAGGCCCGTGAGTCGACCGGCCGGAGCCGTCGGGGCCGAGCAGCCCGGTCACGGAGCCGGGACGGAGCGGGGAGCGGCACTCGGTGAACGATTGAGCGCCGCCCCCGCATTCCGGCCGTCGTCAGTCCAGGGCGGCGACCACCTGCGCCGACGAGTTGCGGATCTTGCAGTAGTAATCCGTCATGTCGGCGCCGCTGCCCCGGTAGCACCAGGGCAGCGCGTTCACATGACCGTCCACGAGCCGGAACTGCTCGATCGCCATCTCGTCCCGGTCCTGGAGCGAGAGGTAGTACGCCAGCAGGTGGCGCAGTTCCGGCAGCCGCGGATGGGTCGGGTCGGCCGCGGCGGCGTCCGCCAGGCCCGCGTCCACCCGCGCCACCACCTCGGGCGTGCGGTCGACCTCGGCGTCGTCCGACTCATCGTGCTCGAAGTGGGCGATCAGCGGGAGCACGGTCAGCAGGCTGCCCAGCGGTGCCTTCGCCGCGGCCTGTTCGGCGAACTCCATTGCCAGCCGCTCGGATCCGCGCCACTTCTTGCACCAGTACTGGAGCGCCTGCCAGTGCCCCTCGTAGTGGTGCGGGGCGCGCGCGGTGATCTCCGTCCACAGCTTGTCCATCTCGGAGTGCGGGTAGCCCAGGCCGAGCGCCACCGAGATCTCCGTGACGTACGGCGTGGGGTCGTCGGGGTTGAGCGCCGCAGCCCGGGCTATCTCGTCGCGGGAGCGGTGCAGCATCCGGTGGAAGCCGGCGAACTGCTCCTCCGTCGTGTGGCTGGCCCGCTTGGCGCCGCGGATCTGCCCGGCGAGGGTGATCGTGCTGCTGGCCCGGACCACGGCGGCGTCCGGGTCATCAGGGTGGGCGGCCTCCCAGGCGAGCAGCCAGGTGTCGTCCTCCACCGCCAGCTTGCCCAGCACCCCGACGGCCTTCGACCGCCGGTCCCAGTCCCGCCCGATGCCCCGCAGCAGCTCGGCCGCCGCGTGCCAGTCACCGCCGCCCACGCGGCTCAGCGCCGCTTCCCAGCCCGCGGGCAGCGGGCCGGCGTACTCGGTGTTCTGTCGGCCGGCGGGCAGCAGACCGAGCTTCTCGGCCGCCTCGGCGGCGGCGTCCTCGGCATGACTCGGGGAGAAGAACTCCTTGAGGAACACCCAGGCCAGCCACCCGAAGAAGATCAGGGTGGGTACGGCCAGGATGGCCAGGATCCACAGGACTACGGTCATCGTGGACTGTCCGTTTCTCGGTTCGCGGGATCGGTCGGAGTGGAGGGCAGCAAGGCGCGCAGCGGGCCGGTGTCCGGGTGGTCGGCGACGGCGGCTCCCACGGCGGGGCCGATCAGGTCGCTCGGAGCCGCGTCGGACGGCGGTGCCGGTTCTCCCGGCGTGGGCAGCAGCCGCGCGGTCGGCCCCCGATCCCAGGAGAACTCCCAGTGCAGCCGGCTGTGTGCACTGAACTCGGCCAGCACCATGCGGTGCAACGACTCGGCCAGGGCCGGTCGCACGAACTCCCGGAAGGCGCGCCCCTTCGCGGCCACCGCCTCGTCGGACAGCGGCAGCCGCCGCGCCAGCTGCCACAACCGGCCGTCGTCGATCAGGTCGAGCAGCGCGGGCAGGGTCGGGCGCGCCTTGGTGTACCGGGCCAGGGCCCGGTGCAGGGGGGTGTCGAGGCCCGCGAGCCGGTTGGACATCGAGCCGTTGAGCAGCTCCGGCCAGTCGGCCGTACGCCGGAACCGCCGCACCTCCTCCGTCAGGACCGCGTCCTCCAGGGCCGCCAGGGTCCGTTCGGGGTCGGACAGCAGTCCGAGGGCGGCGCCCCTGCCCTCGTCGGTGCGGTGGTCGGCGGGCAGCGCCTCGATACGGCGGACGCGGTCGGCAATCGGTGGGTGGGAGTCGTACGGCGAGGAGGGCTCGGTCGACAGCTCGGTGCGCAGCCCGGCCAGTTCCAGCTGGCGGGCGCTCAGCATCCGGCCGAAACCGCCGAACACCTCACCGCGCGGCGGCAGCAGCTCGGCGTCCTCGCCCAGGACGACGTAGTGGTGCGTGTAGAAGGCGAACGCGGCGTCCAGCACCGGGATCTCGCGCAGAGCCGAGGCGGTGGCGTCCCTGCCGGCGATCCGGGCGGCCGCGGCGTCGGCGGCGTACTCCTGGCCGCGGGCGCCGGCCAGCGTGGCGCGGAGGTACAGCTTGGCGTACCCGGTGTAGATCCGGGCCATCGTGCGGTAGGTGACGCCTGGGTGCCGGGTCTCGACCTCGCTCGTCTTCTTGCCCTTGGCCGCGGCCTTGGCGTTCTTCTTCTCCTGCCGGGCCTGTTCGCGTGCCGCGGTCTTCCCGGCGAGCCTCTCGAAGTGCCCGATGGTGCGCAGGATCTGGGCGCGGCCGCGCACGGTGAGGGCGGCGAGGCGGGTGTCGGCGTTGGAATAGTGGCCCAGTTCGTGCGCGAGGACCGATCTGAGCTGGGCCTCCGTCAGCCCCTGGAGGAGAGGCACGCCGAGGTGGAGGCGGCGCGGGCCGGGCAGCAGGCCGAGCAGGCGGACGTCCTCGGCGACGGCCGCGTTGACGTCCGGCGTCAGCAGGACGCGGGATGGCGCGCGGGTGCCGATCCGGTCGGCCAGCTCCCGTACGACGCGCCACAGCACGGGCTCGTCGGCCTCCGTGACGGGCAGGCCGGGGGCCTCCTCGGCCTTCGGGGTACGCAGCATGAACAGACCGCGGACCAGCGGAATCGCCAGCAGCACGGAGATGAGGTACAGCTTCGCCGCGAGGCCCGGCGGGACGTACAGATACAGCAGGTAGTCGATGCCGGCAAGCACCGCCAGCAGCAGGAAGCCGAGCAGATAGAAGCCGGCGAGCAGCAGGAGAGCGCGCAGCGCGCGCAAGGTCGCGCCCATTGGGCAGGGGCCCCCACGGGATGTCCGGTTGACGAAAACGGGTGCGGCAACACGGGTGCCGCAACTGATCGCGGCCGGTGTGAGGCGGGCTCACGGACGGTCGTGATCAGCGGTGGTGGGGGGAAAGCGGAGTATCGCCTACCGGGGGGTTGACGCGCAAGGCGCGTCCATGACAGGCCGGTCGGTGCCGACCTGCCCGGGACGGACGAAGCGGTGGCCCGGGCAGAGCGACGTCGGCCTTGTCCTTGACGAAGGACAGGATGGCCAGGTCTTTGACCTCGCGCGGGTCGAGGTCGGGTCCGGGCGGGGTTCTGGAGCAGTTCGTAGCCCGACCGCGTGACGTGCCCGGCCGAAGTGCGGCTGCGTTGCGCGCCGGTACGTTCCCCCCGCGACGCAGGGTGCTTTCGTCGGAGGGCCGGGTGTGCGACGGCTCCTGTGTCGGTCCTGACGGGCCGGCCGACGTCCAGCCGTTCTTCTGCGCGTCGTCCGGTGGCCGAGGGTTTCCGTCCGCAACGCAGAAGGGGAGACCGTGGTGGCAGGAAATGACGACGTGGACCGTGGGGCGATGCCCGCGCAGCTCCTCAGGGGCCAGAAGGCGCTGGTGACCGGTGCCAACTCGGGCATCGGCCTGGCGACCGCCGTCGCCCTGGGCCGGGCCGGAGCGGACGTCGTGGTGAACTACGTCGTCGGTGCGGACGAGGCCGACAAGGTCGTGGCGGAGATCGAGGGCTTCGGGGTCCGGGCTTACGCCCACAAGGCCGACGTCTCCGACGAGGACCAGGTGACCGCCATGGTCGCGCGCATGGTCGAGGAGTTCGGCACCATCGACATCATGGTGGCCAACGCGGGCCTCCAGCGGGACGCGCCGGTGGCGGAGATGACTCTCGCCCAGTGGCAGAAGGTCATCGATGTCAATCTGACCGGCCAGTTCCTGTGCGCGCGGGAGGCCGCCAAGGAGTTCATCCGGCGCGGCGTCGTGGAGGAGGTGTCCCGGTCGGCCGGGAAGATCATCTGCATGAGCTCGGTCCACCAGATCGTCCCGTGGTCGGGGCACGTGAACTACGCCTCCTCCAAGGGCGGTGTGGGCATGCTGATGCAGACCCTCGCCCAGGAACTGGCCCCCCGACGGATCAGGGTCAACGCGATCGCACCCGGCGCCATCCGCACTCCGATCAACCGCGACGCCTGGTCCACCCCCGAGGCCGAGGCCGACCTGCTGCGCCTCATCCCGTACCGCCGCGTGGGTGACCCGGACGACATCGCCAACGCCGTCGTCGCCATGGCGTCCGACCTGCTCGACTACGTCGTCGGGAGCACCCTCTATGTCGACGGCGGGATGACGCTCTTCCCCGGCTTCGCCACCGGAGGCTGATCCCCGGTGCAGGATCACGTCACGCCCCACAGGGTGGCCATCCTCGTGACCTTCCTGTTCTCGTGGGCGATCCGGGGCCTCGACCTCCAACCCGAGGCGTTCGAGCCGGGCATCAGGCCGGTCTCCGAGCTGATCGACGCCCCCAACGCCTTCTCCGTCGTCGTCGAGCTCGGCGCGGCCCTTCGGTCATACGCGGTCGGTGAGCGCACCGTGATCGACGGATTCGCCGAACAGGACCGGATCACCGGCGGGCGCGGCCAGATCCTGGTGCCGTGGCCCAACCGGGTCCGCGACGGCCGCTACCCCTGGGACGGGCAGCGTCTGCAGCTGCCGCTCACCGAGCCGACCGGCAACAACGCCATCCACGGGCTGCTCCGGTGGGTCGCGTGGCAGGTCGTGGAGGCGAGCGACAGCCGCGCCGTCCTGGAGGTTTCGCTGTGGCCGCAGCCGGGCTACCCGTTCCACCTCCAGGTCCGCGCCGAGTACGCCCTGGGCGAGAGCGGGCTCGGCGTCGCCGTCACCGCGCACAACCTCGACGCGAGCACCGCACCCTACGGCTTCGGCCAGCATCCCTACGTCACCGCGGGCACCGCCCTCGTCGACCAGGCCGTGCTGACCGTCCCCGCACGCACATGGCTGCGCACCGATGAGCGCGGCCTGCCGGTCGCCGCCGAGCCGGTCGCCGGGACCGAGTACGACTTGCGAACGCCACGAGCTGTCGGTGCGCTCCGGCTGGACACCCCCTTCGGCGACCTCGACCGGGACGCGGACGGTCGGGCCGTGGTGCGCCTGGCCCACCCGTCGGGTGCGTTCGGCGCGGACGTGTGGCTCGGTGAGGGCGCCGACCACGTGCAGCTCTACACCGGCGACACCCTCCCGCCGGGGGAGTGCCGTCGCGCGGTCGCCATCGAGCCGACGACCTGCCCACCCGATGCCTTCCGCAGCGGCACCGGGCTCGTCGGCCTCGGCCCCGGCGAGCAGCACACCGTCCGCTGGGGGATCACGCCGTGGGGGGAGTGACGACGCCGTCACGGCGTCCGACCTTCACGCGGCACTCGGCGGAGGTCCGGCCCGGCCGGCCGCGCGGCCGGCCGGCAAGAGCACCCGCTCGTCCCACCACCCCGCACCGGAAGGGCCGCATGTGACGACGGACCAGGTGCTCATCGGCGTGGGCCTGATCCTGGTCCTGGCCGTCGGATCGCAGATCCTGGCCGACCGCCTGAACATCCCCGCCCTCATCGTCCTGCTGCCGGTGGGCTTCGCCGCCGGCGCGCTGATCGACGACGTCGACCCCGAGCGGCTGCTGGGGGCGGCGTTCTCACCGCTGGTGTCGCTGGCCGTCGCCGTGATCCTGTACGACGCCGGACTCGGGCTGGACCTGGCGAGACTGAAGGGCCACACCCGCCGCGTCGTCCTCCGGCTGATCTGGATCGGTGTCCCGGTCACCGGGCTGCTCGGCACGCTCCTCGCCGCGCCGCTGCTGGGGATGTCCGCACAGGCGGCCGTCATGATCGGCGCGATCCTCGTGGTCTCGGGGCCGACGGTCGTCGGACCGCTGCTCGGCTTCGTGCGACCGAAGGACCGCCTCCAGCGCCTCCTGATCTGGGAAGGCTCCCTCATCGACCCGGTCGGCGGCGTCCTGGGAACACTGGTCTTCCACGGGGTCGTGGCCGGCTCGCGCCACCGCCTCGGCGGTGGGGTGGAGTATTTCCTCGTCAGCATGGGCATCGGAGCGGCCGGAGGAGCGGTCGGGGCGGCTCTGCTGTGGGTGCTGTTCCGGGTGCTGCGGCTCGGCGAGGTCCTCGGCACCACGGCGCAGCTTGCCGCGGTGATCGGTGTGGCGGCGTTCTGCGATGTCCTGCGCGACGACACGGGGCTCATCGCCGCCGTGGTGATGGGCCTGGCCGTCGCCAACCTCCCCAGCATGGACGTACCCGCGCGTCGGCCCTTCTTCGAGACCCTGGTCAGCCTGATCCTCGGCCTGCTCTTCATCTCGATCTCGGCCACCGTCACCCCGCACTCGCTGCGCCATGTGTGGCTGCCCGCGCTCGGGCTCGCCGCCTTCCTGGTACTGGTCGTCAGGCCGATGGTCGCGGTCGTGTCCACCCTCGGCACCGAACTGACACGCGGCGAGCGGGGCTTCATCGGCTGGATGGCGCCGCGCGGTATCGTCGCGGCCGCCACGGCTTCGACGTTCTCGGCGGGTCTGGTGGCCAAGGGGATCGGCGGCGCTTCGAAGATCCTTCCGGCCACGTTCGTGGTCATCGTCGCGACCGTGACGCTCTACGGCCTGACCGCCTCTCCCGTCGCCCGGCGCCTGGGCGTGGTGCGCCCGTCCCGCTCGCGGCCCCTGCTGGTCGGCGGCGACCCCTGGGTGGTCGACCTGGGCGTGGCCCTGAAGTCAGCGGGGCTGGAGGTGCTGATGTGGGCAGGGGAAGAGCAACAGCGCGAACGTATCCGGCAGGCCGGGGTCGAGCTCGCGCCCGGTGAGCTGCTGGGCGCCGCCACGGGCGGGGTCGCCGAGCTGGAGGGCATCACGGCGGTGTACTTCCTCACCGCCGAGGACGACTTCAACGCCCTGGCGGCGGTGCTTCTGCGAGGCAGCGTGGAGGGTACGGTCCACCGTCTCGGCGCACCGGCCGACAGTCACGGCGTGGTGGCGCCGTTCATCGGTGGCGAGGTTCTGTTCGGCCCGGATCTGACCTGGCCGACGTTCTCCCGCAGGTACGAGGGCGGGGCAGCCGTGCTGGGGCAGCCCGCCTGCGACGTCCCGCGGCCAGGAAGCGATCTGCTGTTCCTCGTGCGCCGGGACGGCCGCCTCGATCCGGTCACGGAAGGCAGTACACCACTGTCCCGGCCGGGGGACACGGCCGTCCTGCTGGTCCCGGGCGCGCGGGGCACCGAGAGCCCGCCGGAGTAGGCCGGCTTCGGCTGTCGGTTGTCCGAAGCTCCGCCCCAAGTACCCGCACGCCCGTCTCAGCGAGCAGGTTGCCCAGGCAGCGTGGCCCCCCCCGGGGCCCGGCCACGGCCCGTCGGGCGCGGCCCGCTCGGCATGCGCCGGTTGCGGGCGTGACCGCCGTCCTCGTCCAGCGCTGCGCCTGCGCGGAGGCGCGACGAGCTGCGCAGCGCCACAGCCGGCACTGCTGACACCAGGCGGCGGTCTGCAGATCGCCCATCAGGCCGTGGTGGGCGATGGGGGAGAGCGGTCCATGACCGTCCCCTCCCAAAGGTTCCGACGCAATCCACTGTCCGGCAGGCCGTGCACGGGCGCCTCCCGGAGCCGCGGACAGGGCCGTCGGCCCGCGGGCGCCCACGAGCCGGTCGCCCGAGAGCACAGGCGGCCGCGCAACACTCACGGGCCCCTACCGATTGCGGGCCTGCGGTGGTGCTGCATCTCATGGGTCCCATGCAGCGACACACCTCTCCACCAGCCGGTTCCGTGCCTCCGATGGAGCGATCGCACTGGGTGGCCTTCGCCGGAATCCTGCTCTTGGTCAGCGCCCTCTTCAACCTGCTCAACGGATTCGTGGCGATCTTCAATCACGGCTACTACTCGGCCGTCTATTCCGGGGGCAACCGGCTGCTCATCTTCAACTACACGGCTTGGGGCTGGATCTGGGTCGTCATCGGCATCGTGATGGCCCTGGCGGGTATCGGCGTGCTCGTGGGCTCCAGAGCGGCGCGGCTGACAGGCATCTGTCTGGCAGTGTTCTGTCTCGTCGGTCAGATGATCTTCCTTCCGGTCTACCCATTCTGGTCTCTGCTCACGATGGCGGTGTCCGTGCTGGTGATCTACGGTCTGCTGGCCGAGCCGCGGCACGTGCACGGCGCACGCGTGTAGCGCAGCGCGGGCCGGAGGACATTGCCGCATCGGGGGCACGGCTCGCGGCGGTTGTCGTGCCTGTGGTGGCGCCCCTCCCGGCACACTGCCCGCTCGGTGTCGGCGGCGCGCACCGAGCCGGGGCAGCCGGTCCGTGCCCGGGGAGCAGCGCGGGCGGCGTGAAGGCCCACTCGGCTTGTCATTCATCCGGTTCGGCGCCGCTTCGTGCCGACCTCGTGGTGGGCGGGACGGCTGAACGCCTCGCCGGCGGCGAGGACTCTGCCCACGTCATGACGGGGAGCCGGGCGGCGGTTCTTCGCACCCGGTGGCCGACCTGGCCCGGGACAGGTGAGTTTCGGTGCGCCGACCGATGCCCCGGTTTTCGCGTGCAGGCTTCTGAACGCCCTGCGGACGCGGGCGGGTGTCAATGAGAAAACCTCAGTGACACGATCGGCGTAACCACGGCGGGGCAACACTCCCACCCACCCGGAGAACGCGTCGTGCTCTGCTGCGACGAGAAGCCCCAGGTCCAGGCGCCGGCTCGCCATGCCCCGATTCTGCCGCCGCGGCCCGGGAGCCCCGAAAGGCAGACCCAAGACTGCCTCGGAGTGCACCACCGCCCCGTTCACCGCACCGGAAGCGGCCACCGGCAAGGTCGTCGACCCCTGTGGGGCCTGTCGAACACGGCGCGCCCCCCATCTGCGCGCCGCCATACCCGACGGAGTTACCCCACACCGAGTCGTTCAGCTGTACCGCTGAACGATCATTATGCTTAAACCACCACGAATTGCTTCAGCGGCAGTGGGGAAGTACGGCCGGCGCCGTCACACCCCCGGTCCGCCCCGAATGTGACGCGGAGGCTCTCCCATGGCGAGGTACGACTACGCGTGCGGGCAGTGCGGCGTGTTCGAGGTCGTCCGTCCGATCGACGCCCCGGTACACGAGCCGACGTGCGCCACATGCGGCGGGGCGGCGACGCGTGTGTACGCCCCGCCCGCCATCACCTCGCCCCGCTCCGCCCTGCGACGGGCGCGCGACGCCGCCGAGGCCAGCGCGCACGAGCCGACGGTGCTGCACCGCATGCCCGCACCACCCCGGCGTCATGCTCATCCGCCGAATCCACTGCACGCACGCCTCCCGAGGCCGTGACCCACAGGCAAGGAGCGACAGATGCCCGAAGTGCTCTTCAGCGTCGACCAGTCCCGGTCGTTCTACGACCAGGCAGTCCCGCCGCACAACCGCTGGCACCCCGACATCCCGCCGGTGGCGACCGTTCGGCCCGGCGCCGAGTTCCGCCTCGAATGCCGGGAGTGGTTCGACGGGACGGTTCACAACGACGACTCCGCCAACGACATCCGCGACCTCGATCTCTCGATGGTCCATCCGCTGAGCGGACCGATCGCCGTCGAGGGCGCGCAGCCCGGTGACCTGCTGGTGGTCGACATCCTCGACATCGGCCCCGTCCCGCAGGAGACCGGGCCGGCCGCCGGCCAGGGCTGGGGCTACACGGGCATCTTCGCCAAGTCCAACGGCGGCGGTTTCCTCACCGAGCACTTCCCGGACGCGTACAAGGCGGTCTGGGACTTCCACGGGCAGATCGCGACCTCCCGCCACCTGCCCGGCGTGCGCTTCACCGGCATCACCCACCCGGGCATCATCGGCACCGCCCCGTCGCACGACCTGCTTGGTCGGTGGAACGCCCGGGAGGCCGAGCTCATCGCGACCGATCCCGACCGAGTGCCCCCGCTCGCGTTGCCGCCGGAGCCGCACAGGGCAATCCTCGGCACGCTGGAAGGCGAAGCGTTCGAGCGTGCTGCACGGGAGGCGGCACGAACCGCGCCGCCACGCGAGAACGGCGGCAACCAGGACATCAAGAACCTCACCCGCGGCGCCCGGATCTTCCTGCCGGTGTATGTCGAGGGTGGCAAACTGTCCGCCGGTGACCTGCACTTCAGCCAGGGCGACGGCGAGATCACCTTCTGCGGCGCAATCGAGATGGGCGGCTACCTCGATCTCGGCGTGGACCTCATCAAGGGCGGCATGCAGACCTACGGGGTGACGACGAACCCCGTGTTCTACCCCGGCAACGTCGAGCCGCGCTACAGCGAGTTCCTCACCTTCGTCGGCATCTCCGTCGACGAAGACGGCCGCCAGCGCTACCTCGACTCACACGTCGCCTACCGGCGGGCCTGCCTGAACGCGATCGAGTACCTGACCAAGTTCGGCTACTCACGTGAGCAGGCCTACCTGCTCCTCGGAGCCGCCCCGATCGAAGGCCGCCTCAGCGGCGTGGTCGACATCCCCAACTCCTGCGCCACGCTCTATCTGCCCACCGCCATCTTCGACTTCGACATCCGCCCGTCCGGCGACGGGCCACAGCGCGCCGATCGGGGAAGCTGCGCCCGCACGAGCTAGCCGGGCTTTCCGGACACCCGGGATCCGAGGTGCACCCGAAGCAGCGGAACCCGGCTGCTTCGGGTGCACCCTGGTGGACAGCCGACGAGTGACGTTTTCTCAGCGAAATGATCTACGCGAAGCGGCATGAACCGCTGCATGCGTGAGCAGGCCGGACGGACACCCGTGCCTTCGCCACCCTCGTGCGGAGCGTTCGGGCCTTGGGCGAGCGCGCCGCTGCCGAGCCCGAGCAGCGCCGGCGCACGCTGCGGCACGTCACCCTCAGCCCCGGCCGAACCGACGACATCACCCGCGCCTCGCCGTGCGCCTGCTGATCGAGGAGCCGCTGCTCGACGCCTGCTTCCACGAGGGCGACCTGCTGCTCGCCATCATCGACGCCCTGCCCCGGCCCTGCTGCCAGAGCCCGGTGCGCGGCTGCGGACCGTCGGCGCTGGGGCATCCAGGACCGCACCGGCTGCAGCACCTACTGTCACGGGCGTGGTTCGACCATGACCGGGCCCGGGAGGAGATCGCCCGCCTGGTCATTCATGAACGTGCGGGTCAGGACGTGGTGCTGGTCGCGGACGAGACCGGGGACGCGAAGTCCTCGACCGACTGTGTTGGCGCCGGCCGCCAGTACTCCGGTGCGATCAAAGGCGTCGGACTGTGTCAGGGCGCCGTGCGCCTGGCCGCGGGCACCGCGTCGGTGCGGGTGGTGATCGACCGGGCGCTGTATCTGCCGAAGGACTGGGCCGCGGACGAGGAACGCCGTGTCGTGGCCGGGGCGGTGGCTCGTGTATGCATCGCTACCGGCGGATCCGGCCTGCGTACAGGAACGACTCAGGAGCCATGGCGGTCGCGCTGGGCAGGGATCAGCAGGCTGAGCAACGTGGCGAGGCCGCTCGCGGCCGCCGCGATGCCCAGCGAGAGGGCGAAGCCCGATGCCGACGGCACACCGCTGTTCGACTCGGTGGCGATGAGCGCGCCGGCGACGGTGGCGGCGCCGGCGGTCCCGAAGATCCGGATCTGCGCGTTGAGACCATTGGCCGCCGCCGCGTCCTGGGCAGGCACCGCGGACATGATGATCTGCGGGATCATGGCGAACACGACCCCGAAGGCCGCGCCGACCACGATGTTGACGGCGAACAAACTCTGCGGACTCGTCGGCACGATCGCGACGGCGATGGCGACGGTGACGATGGCGGCGCCCGCGGCAGCAGCCGTTCGCGGCTCGACCCGGCGCAGGATTCGGGCGAGGAAGGGAGTGGCGATCGCCTGCGAGACCCCGTTCGCCATCATGATCAGGCTCGCGGCCAGAGGACCGAGACCGAACCCGGCCGGGGAGCCGGCGGGCAGCACGAGCAGTTGCGGGAAGACGACCATGGTCGTCATGGTCGCGAAGTTGATGAGCAGTGAGAGCACGTTGGTACGCAGGATCTGAGGTCGCAGCGAGACGCGCACGTCGATGAGTGGTGAGGGATTGCGTGCCATCGCGAGCCAGCCGAGCGTGAGACAGACGGCGCCGCCGATGACGAGGACGAGGGTGACCGGCGAGTCCCATCCGAGGGTGAGTGCCTCGGCGATGCCGATGAGCAGCGCGGCTGACCCGACGACGTTGGTGGTCGCACCCACGAGATCGAACCTGCCAGGTGCGCGACTCTCCGCGGCCGGGACGGCGACCGCGATCAACGGCGCGGCGACCAGCGACAACACGAGGCTCGCCCAGAAGATCGAGCGCCATCCGGCCCACTCGCTCAGCGCTGCACCGAGCGGGATCCCGAACGCGGCACCGATGCCCATCGTCGCGGAAGCGAGGGCCAGCGCGGGGCCGAGCCTGTGCGCAGGGAGGATCTCCTTCAGGATCGACATGCTGAGCGGGATGAGGCCGATCGCGACGCCCTGCACAGCACGGCCGGCGATGAGCACCCCGACGCCAGGAGCCAGTGCGGCCAGGAGTGAGCCGACGGCGAGCAGTCCGACCAGGACGAGCGCGACACGCTTGCGGCCCCAGAGGTCTCCCAGCCGCCCGCTGACGGGTGCGAACGCGCTTGCCGAGGCGACGGTCGCGGTGACGACCCATGCCGTGACCTCGCGTGGCTGTGCGAGCAGGTCGGGCAACTCGGCCTGGAGGGGAAACGCGATGGTCTGGACGAGACTGGCGTTCAGGCAGCCGAACACGAGCGCGGCGACCGCTGCACGGTCGCCGCGCCGGAGCTTTGCAGCCACCGCAATCAGTCGTGGATCGTGTTCTCGTAGTCGCGCTGCTTCTCGGGTGGGTAGTACATCTCCTCCCACCGGCGCACGTCTTCGTAGCTGGGCTTGATGAACGCGTCACCGAAGCCGACGTAGTCGGGCTGCCCGGCGCGGGAGAAGGCCGCGGAGTTGTACGCGTCGATCGGGGCGAGCTCACCGGATTCGCGCAGCTCCAGCAGGAGCCGCCACACCTCGAGCACGCCGGGGAGGATGAACGGGGCGATCTGGATCGCCTGCCCCCATTCGCTCAGCTGCGCGATCGGCGGGGTCGGCCCGGCATGCCGGGAAGCGATCGCGTACGCGGGTCCGGGGGTCTCGGCGAGGGCGATGCGTACTTCCTCCCAGGAGCGCAGCCCCTCGTAGAAGATGACGTCCACGCCGGTCTCCTGCCGGTAGAGCACGCCGCGCCGGATCGCCTCCTCCAGACCACCGCCCTCCGCTCCGTACCCGTCGGTGCGGGCGACGATGACGAAGTCCTCGTCCATTTCGTCGCGGGCGTCGACGGCGGCGTTGAAACGTCCGATGGCCTCGGCGTCCGACACCAGTTTGATGCCGGCCTGTCCGCCCGCCTTCTTCGGCTCCTCCTGGTCCTCGAGGTGGATGCCGGCGACGCCCGCGCGGATGAACTCCTGCACGGTGCGCCGGGTGTTGATGGCGCTGCCGTACCCGGTGTCCGCGTCGCAGAAGACCGGGATGTCGACCGAGTCGGCGATGGTCTTGCAGTGTGCGACCACTTCGCTCATGGTGAGCCAGCCGACGTCGGCGACGCCGCCGACCCACCACGTGCTCATACCGCCGGACACTTCGAACGCCGGGAATCCGGCCCGCTCCGCCATCTGGGCGTGCATCGGCAGCGTCCCGAACGGCATGATCGTCGTCTGTGGACTTTCGAACAAGGCGCGCAGCCGGGTCGTCTTCTTCTCGGTGGCGGACATGATGGGTGCGTTCTCCTTTCGGCCGGATGCTCGCCACGGGGCGTCGGCCGGCCGCACCTCGGTAGCGAGTTACCGAGCAGTGGCTTGTTCGCGCGACGCATGGTGAGCCCGGCGATGAATCGCGGCGACCGCACTGCTCGCCGCTGCTCCCGGGGCAGGGGCTGAGCACGTGACTGTCGGTCGCGCCCGATACGGTCGCTCCGGTGGGCGCGCCGCGCCGTGCGGCGAGGGATCGCCCCTTCTGGGCATTGGTTCGTCAACGACACTACGGGCGGAGCGAGTTATTACGCCAATGCAATGTGGAGCCTGTTTCGATCCATCTCATGCATGGAACCGGTCACCCCGAGCCTTCGACGGAGTCCGTCCGCATGTTGTGGGCGGAGTACAACTCACGGGCACGGTCGACGGTGAGTTGCATGACGAATCGCACCGCGGGTGAGAGCGTCCGGTGGGCGGGGCGATTGAGTGTCACGGCCGTGGCGGGCAGCGCGTCACCCCGGTCGACGTCGAGGCGCACGAGTCCCGGGGTCGGGGCCGCGCTGTTCGCGATCAGGACCGCGTCGACCTCATGCGCCAGGTGGGACATGATGCCGAAGTCGTCGACCTCGATCGAGGCGAACAGGTCGCGGGCCAGCTCCGGTGGGGCGAACGTGGAGAGCACTTCGTTCCAGGCGGTGCCGCAGATGCGGGGGAACCGCGCCAGGTCGGCGAACGCCACGGACGGCTGCGCCAGGAGGGGGTGCGAGGGGCGCACGAAGAAGTCCGGCCGCGCATAGCCGAGCACGACCGTGGTCAGTTTGTCGGTCCACCCTGGATTGGGTTCCCGGGAGATGAAGAAGTCCAGACTCCCGTCGAGGATCATCGAGTACATCGTGTGGGCCTGGGACAGCACGGTACGCACCGAGATCTCCAGTTCGGAGGCGAGTACCTCTCTGATGACCCCGGGCAGGATGGTCCCGCCGATCGCCGGCCCCGCCCCCACGTTCACGTGGCCGCGGATGCCCCGTGCGCGCATCGAGATGTCGGCCTCGATGCTGTTGGCGTGGCGCAGCAGATCCTCGGCATGGTGCAGGAACTCCATGCCGATCTCCGTCAGCTCGATGCCGTTGCGTCCTCGGTCGAGGAGTCGGGCGTTGAGGGTCTTCTCCAGGCTCTGGACACTGCGTGTCAGCGTGGGCTGCGAGACGTGGAGGGCGGCCGCGGCGGTGGTGTAACTGCCGTGGCGGGCCAGCACGACGAACTGCTGGAGCTTGACGAAGTCAAGCATCGCCGCCGCCCTCGATGCGCAGCGGGTCGAGCAGATCTCCCGGCGCGTAGACGTCCCCCAGCAGTCGCGCTCCCTCGACGGTGAGCCGGAGGTCCGCCACGGCCGGCTCGCTCCCCGCGAGGTCGACGACGCGGGCGAGATGGACCCGGCGGCCGCCCGGCCCGGGGGACACCCCGACCGTCAGCCGCGCCTCACCGTCGGCGTGCTCGACCATCAGGTCGGCGATCAGCACGTCCAGGAACCCCCCGTGCGCTTCGAAGTGCACGCTGCCGGTGAAGCGGTAGGAGCCCTCCGGCGTGCGTTCTCCGTCGAAGACGAACACGTCACCCTCACGCCGGGCGCCGTCCCCGCAGCTCACCGTGCCGCCGGCGGCGAGTACGTAGCGCTCGAAACTCCGGCGGATCGACCAGCACAGTTTCACGACCGAACTCCTCGCTATTCATTATGTGCATTGAAATCCGATCCTACATGCTGGTGAAGCATGCGTAAGCCTGCCTACAGTGCCGAGCAACCTCGATCCGCTGGAAGCCGGCGTCGACGAGGAAACGACAGCACGAGGGAACGGACGCGATCTCATGGCGGACTTCGACTTCACCGGGGCAGGCACGGTGATCACGGGTGCGGGCAGCGGTATCGGGCGCTCGATCGCCCTCGAGTTCGGACGGCTGGGCGCCCAGGTCCTCGTCGCCGACATCAACGGCGAAGCCGCTGCGTCGGTCGCCGAAGAGATCGTCGCGACGGGTGGGACGGCCCGCGCGCAGGTGGTCGACGTCACCGAGTACGAGAGCGTGGAAGCCCTCGCGGACACGGCGTTCTCGGAGTTCGGCCGCGTCGACGTGCTCTGCAACAACGCCGGAGTGACCTGGCGGCCGTTTCGCGCGGTGTGGAACGCCAGCGTGGCCGACTTCCGCTGGATGACCGAGGTGAACTACTTCGGCGTGGTGCACGGCGTCTTCGCCTTCCTGTCCCGGATGCGCGAACAGGACGGTCACAAGCACATGGTCAACACGTCGTCTCTGGCGACCCTGTCGACCAGCCCCGGTCACGCCCCCTACACCGCGTCGAAGCACGCCGTCGACGGACTCAGCGACGTCCTTCGCGAGGAACTCGTCGACCACGGCGACGACTTCGGCATCACCGTCCTGTATCCGGGGCTGATCACCACGAACATCGGCGAGACCAGCACGGCGGTCCGCCGTCAGCAGACCGACGACGACCTGACCGCGGCGATCGCCTACCAGCAGGTGCGCACGTTCGACTTCCTCCACAACCAGCCCAAGGGTCCGGAGAACGTGGGCAAGCAGGTGGTCGAGGCGATCCGTCACAACGACCCGTACTGCATCACCCACCCGGCGCCCGCCGACCAGCTCGAAGAGCGCAAGAACCTGTGGATCCGCGGCTACCGCGGCCTGTGAACCAGCGCAGAAAAGGACAGAACATGACTCTGCCAGCCGACATCGACGAAAAGCTCGTGGATCCCGCGTTCTTCGCCGGGACCGACTTCCACGAGACGCTCAAGCAGTTGCGCCACGACGACCCCGTCCACTGGACGGACGCGCCCAGCTACCAGCGCGGATTCTGGACGCTCACCCGCTACGAGGACTGCCTGCGGCTGTTGCAGGAGCCCGAGAACTTCAGCAGCTCCGCCGGTACGCACATCCCGCCCGCGGGCCGTGAACTCACCGACGAAGAGCGGTACAAGATGGGCTACGACGTGCAGCTGGTCGTCAAGGACCCGCCGGAGCACGCGGTCCTGCGCCGCCCGTTCAACCCGCACTTCAGCGTGCCCGCCGTCGCGAAGTTCCACGGCGACTGCGAACGCATCGTCGACGAGATCATCGACGAGATCGCGGCCAAGGGCACCGCGGACGGCGTGCGCGACATCGCCGCGTTGCTGCCCGTGCGCCTGTTCCTGGACCTGATGGCCATCCCGCACAAGGACTGGGACACGGTGCGGGCGATCACGCTGAAGATGCTCCACCCCGAGGACCCCCGCTTCGGCGACCCGGACGCGGCGGACTACAACGCGGTCATCGCCGACGCCATGGGCAGCCTGTACGACTACATCTCCGCGCACGTGCTGTCGCGCCGCGGCAACCCGTCCGACGACTTCGCCAGTCTCATCGCGAACAAGGACTACCGCGGGGAACTGCTGAGCGAGCGAGAGGCCGGCTGGATGGGCTTCAGCGTGGTCGCCGGCGGACTCGAGACCACTCGCAACGCCGCGGCGGTCGCCATCATGGAGCTCATCAGGCGCCCCGAGCAGGCTGCCCTGCTCCAGGACGACGCCGTCGCCAAGACCGCGGTCGAGGAGATCATCCGCTGGGTGACCCCGTCGAAGAACCGCCTCCGCGTCGCGACCAAGGACCTGGAGATCGGCGGCAAGGAGATCAAGAAGGGCGACTGGGTGGTCGGCTGGATCGTCTCCGCGAACCGCGACGAGACGGTGTTCGGCCCCACCGCCGACCAGTTCGACATCACCCGGGACCCGAACCCGCACCTGGGCTTCGGTGACGGCGAGCACCTCTGCCTGGGCCGCAACGTCGCACGGCTCGAACTCAAGATCCTCCTCCAGAGGCTCTTCGAGCGCCTGCCCGACATGCGTCTCGCCGGCGACGTCGAGTGGGTGCACTCCACCAACACGACCGGGCTCTCCACGCTTCCCCTCGCCTTCGAAGCGCGGACGCCGACCGCCGCCTGAACCCCCACCCGCACCACACGGACCGAAAGAACAACCATGCCGAAGATCACCTACATCACGCCGCGCGACGGCGCTCGCCACGTCGTCGAGTTCACGCCCGGCGACGACATCATGACGGCCGCCGTCAACAACGACATCCCCGGTATCGAGGGTGAGTGCGGCGGCGAGATGAACTGCGGCACCTGCCACGTCTGGGTCGGCGAAGGCGAACGCGAGAAGTTCGGCGAAGTCGACTGGGACGAAGAGGTCATGCTCGACATCCTCGACGACCGGCGACCCGAAAGCCGCCTGGGCTGCCAGCTCAAGCTGGACGCCCAGCTCGACGGCATCACCGTGACCGTCGCGACCGGGGAAGCCTGAGCCGCCGTGCAGCACTTCGACGTCCTCATCGTCGGTGCCGGACACGCGGGTGTGGCGCTCGTGGGACAGCTGGCGAAGTCCGGCTACGACGGCAGCGTCGGCATTCTGGACGGCCAGGACTGCCGGCCCTACGAGCGTCCCCCGCTGTCCAAGGGGTACATGCTGGGTGAGGTGCGCGACGAAGACCTCCTGCTCCGGCGGGAGGACTACTGGTCCAAGGGGAACGCCCGGTTGGTGACGGGTACGACCGTCACGCGGGTGGACCCCGGGGCGCGGACGGTCACCACGGACAGCGGCGAGGAGATCGGCTACACCCACCTGGTCTGGGCGACCGGCGCCTCGGCGCGGGTCCTGTCGATACCGGGTGCCGACGCCGAGAACGTCCTCTCCGTGCGCACGCTCGAAGACGCGCGGCGGCTGAGGACACTCGCGGCCGACGCCCGGCGGGCGGTGCTCATCGGAGGCGGCTACATCGGGCTCGAGACCGCGGCGACACTCGCCGAGCTCGGCAAGCAGGTGACCGTCGTCGAGTTGCAGGAAAGGCTGCTCGCCCGCGTCGCCGGCACGACGATCGCGGAACACCTGCGCCGCGTGCACGAAGACCATGGAGTCCGCGTCATCCTCGGTACCGGCGTGAGTGAACTCGGCACCACGGACGGCGTCGTCACCTCGGTCACCCTGACCGACGGACAGACCCTTCCGACGGACGTCCTGATCGTCGGCATCGGCGTCGAACCCCTCGTCGCCCCGCTCGTCGCCGCGGGTGCCACAACCGGCAACGGGGTGCTCGTCGACGCGCGCTGCCGTACCAGCCTGCCGAACGTCTATGCGATCGGTGACATCGCGGCTCAGCCCAACGAGTTCGCCGGTGGCGCTGTCGTACGCCTCGAATCCGTGCCGAACACCACCGAGCAGGCCCGGCTCGTCGCCGCCGACCTCAGCGGCGCCGAACCGCCCCGGCGCGGGGTGCCCTGGTTCTGGTCCAACCAGTACGGCGTGCGCCTGCAGACCGCCGGGATCCTCACCGGGTTCGACCACGAAGTGCCCCGTCACCAGGGCGACGGACCCCTCGTCGTCGGGTACTTCAAGGACGGTCGTCTGATCGCCGCCGACTGCGTCGACGCACCACGCGACTTCAGCATGGTCAAGGCGCTGCTCGCAGCCGGCGGCGCCGTGACAGCGGAGGAATTCGCCGACACCTCGGCTCCACTCGGCACGCTGGTCAAGCGCAGCCGGGCAGCCGTCTCCTGAAGAACAGATCCGATCACCACCGCCCCGTCGCTTCGTCGCGGATTCCGTTTCCGGCCTGACGCGGGAAGCGACCGGGCGGCCTCCACCCGCCAGGGCCGAAGAGCGCGAGACCCGCCGGCCCCGGTGCTGCTCGGTCGTCACCCCGACACAGCGATGCCGTACTGCAATTGATCAACTTTCCGATCACAAAAGGCGGTTCAATGTCGAACGTCGAAACCCCTGCGAAGAGTGCGATAGCCGAGCAGTCGGAATGGCGCTCCGGAGGGCGAACAGCCGTCACGGCGGCAATCGGGTACGGGGCGGGGCCTGTCCTGTTCCTGACCACGGCGAGCGTGTTCGTGGCGCCCACGGTCGAAGCGACGGGCTGGTCGACGCGTGAGGTGCTGATCTCCCCCTGGCTCTCCGGACTCTTCGCACTGTGCGGGCCATTGGTGAGTCGAAGACTCAACAGGAAAGGTGTGCGCTCGACCGCCGTCCTGGGATTGCTGGGATTCAGCGCGCTCCTCGTCCTGTTCGCGGTCATGCCCCTGAACCATCTCACCTTCTACGGGGTCGCGGCCGGCATCGGACTGTTCGGGTCCTTCGCCTATGCGGTGACCTTCAACCGAGCCGTCGCCAACTGGTTCAGCAAGAGTGCCGGAACCGCCTTCGGCCTGGTGGGAGCAGGCGGTGCGGTCATGCCGCTCGTCGCCATCCCCGTCGTCAGTTATGTGATCTACACCTACGGCTGGCGGATGGGCTACCTCGCCCTGGGAGCCTTCGCGCTCCTCGTCTCCTTGCCCAACGTCCTGTTCGGCATCAAGGAGCCCCCGCTCGCGCCGGTCAGGGACGAGGCCAAGTCCCGTCAGCGGGGTGAGTGCCACGCACAGCCGAGCGTTCTGCGGACCGCGCGGTTCTGGGTTCTCGTCCTTTCCTGCACCGTGGCTATAGGCGGAGCGAACGGATTCCTCTCCAACGTCCAGCCCATCCTGCTGGACGGAGGACTCACCCCTGTAGTGGCGACCTCGATCACCACCCTCTTCACCGTGGGCGTCATCACCGGTCGCCTCGGCGCCGGAGTGTTGCTCGACCTGACCAACAAGTACGCGGTGGCCGTCAGCGTGCTCACGATCTCCGGCCTCGGCGCCCTGGCCCTGACCCAGGTGTCCGCGCTCCCGCTGATCGTCGTGGGCGCAGCCGCCCTCATGGTCGCGTTCAGCCAGGGAGCGGAAGGTGACATCGCGGCCTACTTCATCCTGGACGAGTACGGAAAGAAGGACTTCGCGACCCTGTTCGCCCTGGCCATGGCGGCCACGGCGGTGGGTGGCATCGGCGTTCCCTTCGCCTTCGCCTGGATCATCGATTCCACGGGGTCCTACCTGGGTGCCTGCATCCTCGGAGCTGCCTGCTACCTCGCGTCCGCGGCACTGCTCCTGGTGTTCCGTGCCATGGGCCGGAAGAACGGGCGTCACGACAGCGGGGCCGGAAATGACGCCGCCGGCGCGCTTGTCACGCCGGCGCCGACAACGCCTGCTGAGAACAAGTAACTGCTCCGGGAAAATACCAAGAGGCACTGCGGGCGCCGACACATCACCCGGCCTGCTCACGCGGCATGTCGGTATTCGTGCAGGGTTCCTCCGAGTCGGTTTCGTCGGCGGGCCTCCTCGGAAGCCATTGTCGTACCGATCATGGCGAGCGTGGGTTCGACTGCGGCGGCTCGGTCGGGTGATCCTCCCATGGCAGGGGCATGAGGGCAGGGCCTCCTGTACAGCTCGTGGGTGTCGAAGTCCATGAGCAACAGGAGGCCCTGCTGCCGCAGTCTCCCGTGTCACTGCCCGCTGGGTCCGACTCGGTTGCGCTGTCGTGTGATTGCCTCGCGCATGTGTACGGCAATGCCGCCGACCGGCCCCACAGGCGCCCGAAGTATCCGTCGGACATGACGGACGCGGAGTGGGCCGAGGCCCGCACGTCGCTGCCAGTGCCGGGATGGCCGGAGGGCAGGGGCGGCCGGCCGGAGGGCTACTGCCACCGGCAGATGGCCGATGCGGTCCGGTACCTGGTCGCGGGCGGTATCACGTGCGGGCGATGCCCGCGGACCTCCCTGCGTGAGACCGGGTCTACGCATTCTGGCGGCGCTGACGCGACAAGGGCTGAGTCCGTGAACTGCACGACCGGCTGCGCGATCGCCTCCGGACTGTGGCCGGCCGCGATCCGGAACCCACCGCGGGATCATCGACGTGCAGTCGGTCAAGGGCGCCGCGTCGGTGCCTGCCGCGACACGGGGGTACGACGGCGGGAAGAAGGTGAACGGACGCAAGCGGCACATCGTGGTGGACACGCTCGGGCTGCTGTTGGCCGTGACCGTCACAGCGGCATCGGTGTCCGGCCGGGATCTGCCGGCCCGGTTCGGCGAGCGGCACCGGCGGATCACGCGGGTGTGGGCCGACGGCGGCTACACCGGACAGTCGCTGGAGTCCGTGCAGAATGCCACGGAACAGGCGAAGGCGGTGGCGTCCGATCTGCTCGGGGACCCGCGGCCGTACCGTGTGGTGCCGTGGTTCTGGTCGAACCAGTACGACGTGAAGCTGAAGACGGTGGGGGTGTTCACCGGGCACGACACCGTCATCCTGCGGGGAGACCCGGCCGACGGCGCCTTTACCACTGTCTGTCTCGCGCAGGGGCGTGTCATCGCGCTCGACTGCGTCGACACCGCCGCCGACTTCGCCCAGGGCAAGGTGCTGGTCGACCGGTCGATGGAGATCGACCCCCGAAGAACCGGCCGACACGTCAAGGCCGTTGCAGTCCTTCCTGGCCTCCCGACAGCCGGGTCCCACACTGCGGATCGCGGCCGGGCACGTTGCCCGGCCGCGACGTCGTATGTGCTCTTCCGCCTACGCGCAACGCCGAGCGGCCCGCCGACGCCAGGACGTCGGCGGGCCGCTCGGGTATGGAGTCATGCGGGACGGAATCAGACGGAGATGGCCGGCCAGCCGATCGACTTCGTCTCAAGGAATTCCGCGAAGGCGGACTCGCCGAACTCACGGCCCAAGCCGCTCTGCTTGAAACCGCCATAGGGTCCGAAGGTGTTGTTTCCGCCGGTGCCGCCGTTGACGTCGACAGAACCGGCGCGCATCTGCCGGGCCACCCCGTATGCCTTGACCGGGTCACGTGACCAGACACCGGCCCCGAGGCCGTACTCGGTGTCGTTCGCCAGGCGGACGGCCTCGTCCTGGTCCCGGAACGGGATGACCGTGCCGACCGGGCCGAAGATCTCCTCCTGAGCGATGGTCATGCCGTTGCGGGCGTCGACGAAGAGCGTCGGTTCGATGTAGAAGCCCTCGTCCAGGCCGGCGGGGCGGCCGCCCCCGAACGCCGGGCGGGCTCCTTCGGTGGAACCGCTGCGGATGTGGTTCTCCACCCGATCGCGCTGCATTGCACTGATGACCGGGCCCATCATGGTCGTCGCGTCGGAGGGGTCGCCGACCTTGATGCCTGCCAGCAGGGCGCACACCTTCTCGACCAGCTCGTCGTGGACCGACTCCTCGACCAGCGTCCGCGTCTGCAGCACGCACGCCTGACCGCTGTGAAGAGTCATGTTCATCACGACGGACTGCGCGGCGGCGTCCAGATCGGCGTCGGCGAACACGATGCCCGCGGACTTGCCGCCCAGTTCGAGCACCACCTTCTTCACCGTGTCGGCGGCCTGCTGGAGGATCAGCTTGCCGACCCGCCCAGGCCGGTGAAGCTGACGACGTCGACCGCCGGATGAGAACTCAGCTCCGTGCCGGCCTCGGCGTCCCCGGTGACGATGTTGAGTACGCCGGGCGGCAGTCCGGCTTCGTCGGCGATCTCGCCGAGGATCAGGCCCACGAGCGGGGTGAGTTCGGAGGGCTTGAGCACGACGGTGCAGCCCGCGCCGAGCGAAGGGCCGAGCTTCATCAGGCTGAGGTGGAAGGGGAAGTTGAACGCCGTGATCAGCGACGCCACCCCCGCCGCCTCCTCCATGACGACACCCTGGCCCACCTTGTGCCCGACGACCGGCGGAATGGCGCGGATCGGCTCATGGCCGGCGACCACCCGTTCGGCCATGTCGGCGAAGTGCTCCATGCACAGCCGGAACTGGAGCGGCTCGGCCATCGCGCGCGGGGATCCTGCTTCGCGTACGAGCAGATCGAGTATCTCGGGCTTGCGCCGTTCCATGATCTCGGCCATCCGCAGCAGATGTGCGGCCCTCTCGCGCGGCTTGAACAGATGATCCCGCTTCCCTCGTGCCCACCGCAGAACGGGCCGAGTCCTTCGGCTCCTTCGCCGGCTTCAAGGCACAGCTGTCCAAGGCGGCGGCGACCACCCAGGGGTCGGGCTGGGGCGTGCTGGCGTACGAGCCGCTGAGCGGGCGGCTGATCGTCGAGCAGGTCTACGACCACCAGGGCAACGTCGGCCAGGGCTCGACCCCGATCCTGGTCTTCGACGCCTGGGAGCACGCCTTCTACCTGCAGTACAAGAACCAGAAGGTCGACTTCATCGAGGCGATGTGGAAGGTCGTCGACTGGCAGGACGTGGCCAAGCGCCACGCCGCCGCGAAGTCCCGCACGGATGTGCTGCTGCTGGCCCCCCTGACCGCAGCGGCCGCATGACGTCCTGCTCGTGATCGTCTTCTCACCCTTCACCGGCAGGCGGCACAAGGAAGGGCCCCTAGAAACCGCCGGGACGACTCGGCCGGGGGCCCTTCCGCCATGTCCGGGACCCGCCCCTGCACACAGGTCCTGGATGCGCTCGAACTGGCCGGCGCTTACGGCGCCGTGATTCCTGCGCCCGGCCACCTCGGGCCGAACACACGGCGACCCGCCCGCTCCCCAGGGCACTCAGTGACCCGGCGGACCCCAGCAGGCTGGGCTCCGCCGAGTATCGGCGACAGTCGAATACGCGAGCCCGCCAGTATTACACCCGGACGCGGCTGCTTATCGCCGGTTCGCGGCTGGCGCTGCCTCGGAGATGGGGGCGTCGCGCAGGCCGAGCCGCAGGTGCTCCACATGGAAGAGGGCCTGCTCCAGGAGTTCGGCGACGTGGTTGTCGTACAGCGAGTAGACGATGGAGCGGCCGTGACGTTCGCCGGAGACCAGTCCCAGGTTACGCAGCAGGCGCAGTTGGTGGGAGCAGGCGGAGGCTTCCATGCCGACGGAGTCGGCGAGGTCGCCGACCGAGCAAGGGCCTTCCTGGAGCCGGGCCAGGATGTACAGGCGTGAGGGGGTGGCCAGAGCCTGGAGGGTCGCGGCGACGTCGGTTGCCCCCGCTGCGTCCAGTCGCTCGCGCGGGGTGGCGTTGTTCCTGTCGTCGGCTCCGTGACCCATGGTGCCCATCCTAGCGGCGATACATGAAGACCTGTTCAAATATTCCTGTATGGTGAGGTCGTTTCCCAGCCCGCCCGTGAAGGGTTGCTTCGTCATGTCCTCTGTCCTGGACCGGCGGCCCGCGCCGGCCGCCGCCGGGCCGCGTCCGGCCCTGCCGCGGCGCCGCACGCGCGTCCTGGCGCTGCCGGAGGCCCGGTGGGCGCTCGCGGCGCTGGTGCTGTTCCTCCTCGCCCTCCCGCTGTACCTGCTGGGCGCCCCGGCCTGGCTGTGGGGGACGCTGTTCGCCGCCACCTACGTCACCGGCGGATGGGAACCGGGCTGGGAGGGACTGAAGGCCCTCAAGGACAAGACGCTGGACGTGGACCTGCTGATGGTCGTCGCGGCGCTCGGCGCCGCCTCCATCGGCCAGATCCTGGACGGTGCGCTGCTGATCGTCATCTTCGCCACCTCCGGCGCCCTGGAAGCGGTCGCGACCGCCCGCACAGCGGACTCCGTGCGCGGCCTGCTCGACCTCGCCCCCTCCACCGCGACGAGGCTCCTGCCCGACGGCACGGAGGAGAGTGTCGACGCCGCACAGCTGAAGGTCGGGGACACGATCCTGGTCCGACCCGGCGAGCGGGTCGGCGGTGACGGCCAGGTCCTCGACGGAGCCGGCGACGTCGACCAGGCCACCATCACCGGCGAGCCGCTGCCGGTGGCCAAGCAGGCCGGGGACGAGGTGTTCGCCGGCACCGTCAACGGCACCGGCGCCCTGCGCGTGCGCGTCGAGCGCGACCCGGCGGACTCCGTCATCGCCCGGATCGTGAAGATGGTCGAGGAGGCCTCCGAGACCAAGGCCCCCACCCAACTGTTCATCGAGAAGATCGAGCAGCGGTACTCGATCGGCATGGTCATCGCGACCCTGGCCGTCTTCGCCGTCCCGCTCGCCCTCGGCGACGAGGTGCAGTCGGCCCTGCTGCGCGCGATGACGTTCATGATCGTCGCCTCGCCCTGCGCGGTGGTGCTCTCCACCATGCCGCCGCTGCTGTCCGCGATCGCCAACGCCGGACGCCACGGTGTGCTCGTCAAGTCCGCCGTCGTGATGGAACGCCTCGGGCAGATCGACGCCGTCGCGCTCGACAAGACCGGCACCCTGACCGAGGGCACCCCCTATGTCACCGACATCCGCCCGCTGTCCGGCAGCACCCTGACCGAGGACGAGGTGCTCGCCCTCGCCGCCTCGGCCGAGCACCCCAGCGAACATCCCTTGGCACGCGCCGTCGTGGACGCCGCCCGCGAACGCGGCCTGCCCCTGGCCGACGCGGAAGACTTCACCTCCACCCCGGGGCAGGGCGTCACCGCCACCGTCGCCGGCCGCACCGTCCAGGTCGGCGTGCCCGCCCGGATGCTGGACGGTGCCTCCGCCCCGGCCCACCAGAAGGCGGTGCGGGAGCTGGAGGATGCCGGGCGTACCGCGGTGGTGGTGCTGCGCGACGGAACACCGGAAGGGGTGCTGGGCATCGCCGACCGGCTGCGGCCGGACGCCGCCGCCGCCGTCGCCGCCCTCACCCGCTTGACCGGCCGCGCCCCGGTGCTGCTGACCGGCGACAACGAGCGCGCCGCCCGGCGCCTGGCCGCCGAGGTCGGCATCACCGACGTCCGCGCCGGGCTGCTGCCCCAGGACAAGGTGGCCGCCGTGCGGGAATGGCAGGAGCAGGGCCGCAGGGTGCTCGTCGTCGGCGACGGCGTCAACGACGCACCCGCGCTGGCCGCCGCCCACTCCGGTATCGCCATGGGCAAGGCCGGCTCCGACCTCGCCCTGGAGACCGCCGACGCCGTCGTGGTCCGCGACGAGCTGGCCACCATCCCCTCGATCGTGCAGCTCTCCCGCACCGCCCGCCGCCTGGTCATCCAGAACCTGGCCATCGCCGGGGTGTTCATCACCGCCCTGGTCGCCTGGGACCTGATCGGCACCCTCCCGCTGCCCCTCGGCGTCGCCGGACACGAGGGCTCCACCGTCATCGTCGGCCTCAACGGCCTGCGCCTGCTGCGCGAGGCCGCCTGGACCAGCCCTGCCAAGGACACCGCATGAGTAAACGCACCCGCCGTGCCGCCCCCGCGACGGGGGCGGCACGGCCCACCATCACCGTCTGCCGCGGCTGCTGCTGCGGCACCCCCAAGATCCCCGGCCTCGACCACGCAGCCCAACTGCGCGACCTGCGCCAGGCCGTGGGTGATGCCGCGACCGTACGGGTCACCGACTGCCTCGACGCCTGCGAACGCGCCAACGTCATCGTCGTCCAGCCCTCCGCCGACGGCCGCAGGAACGGCGGGGCGCCCGTCTGGCTCGGCCTGGTCAACGACCTTGACGCCACCACCGACATCACCACCTGGATCACCGAGGGCGGCCCCGGCCTGGCCGACCCGCCCGGCATCCTCGACCTCTACACCTTCCAGCCCTCACGCCGCGTCCGCGCCGAACTCCACGACTGACCGACCTCCCGGGCCGGCGCCGTCGCATCCGGCTGCACACCAGCAGGCCCTCGCCCCGGTGCGCCACGATCGGTACACGTTCCCGGGCCTCGATCAGAGCGGCGTTCGCCGCGGCGAACGTGTCCGTCCGGAGGCGATCGCCGAGCTCACCAGTCTGCTCGCCCTCGGGCGACAGCAGACGCTGACGGCCTGGTGGGCGGGTTCCCTACCAGGCGCGGTGCATCGGGACGCGCACCTGCCCGCAGAGGGAAGACGGCCTGACAGCCTGCCGGCCGCGGGTCCGATGCTGGTCGAGGGCCGGTGCGGTGTGGGGGCGGGTGGTCAGCCGACGGGGTCGGGGCGGGGTGGTCGCAGGCGAAGCCGACCGGGCGGCCCGCGTCGCCGCCGCCACCGCGGTGAACCCAGGATGCTCCGTGCCGTGGCCGAGGTGGTCGAGCTGGCCACCGCCGAATGGACCGACTGGTGCAACCACACCCGGTTCCACGGTGAGACAGGGCACATTCCGCTCGCCGAATACGAAACAAGCCACTACATGAGCACCACGAAAGACCAGGTCACAACCAACACCTGAGATTTCTACCGAACCCGGAACGGTTCACTGACATGAAGCCGAGATGCCGCAAGCACTGGCCGGCCGAGGGGCGATCCGGGTGAGTTGTTCGGCTTGGTGGACCGGTGGCTCGCCGACGGTCTTGACCGGGTGTGGCCTGGCTACGGTCGACGGTCGGCTCCGCTCGCGTAACCGGTCTCCGTCATCGCCCGCAAGGCCTCCAGCGAGGCGCTGTCCGCGGTTCCCGCACTTTTGACCCACGCCAGGGACAGTGCGGAGAGGAACAGGGTGTCGGCCTGGACCGAGGCCCGTGCGGTTCCGTCGCGTCGCGCGGACTGGAGCAGCTCGTCGGTGATGGCGATCAGGTTCTGGCAGGACACGGCGAGCGGGGAGTCGCCCTCCTCGAGGGCGCTGATCACCGGGTTGGGCAGCCCGCTGAAGAGGCTCAGGTAGTCCTCGAGGACCCGCATCCACTGCCGCAGTGCCTCGTCCGGGTCCGCGATCCGTTCGATCTCGGCGCGGCGGGCGAGCAGTTCCTCTCCGCGGACGTGCAGGGCGGCGGCGAGCAGGGTCTCGCGGTTGGGGAAGTGGCGGTAGAGCGTGGCGGGGCCGACGCCGGCGTCCTTGGCGATCGCCTCCAGCGAGGTGCCGATGCCGTGTTCGGAGAAGTGGCGGAGTGCCACGTCGAGGATCTTGGCGCGATTGAGGAGTGTGTCCTTGCGCGGCCTGCGCTCCCCTGACTGCCCGCTCGCCATGGTGGCCCTCCTGTACGGCCGTGACTCTGAGCCTTGACGTACCGGAGGCTACCTCCGTATCGTCTCGAGCGAAAGTGGATGCTGCCTCCGCTTATGGACGCGGGGTGACGGTGTCCCACATCGCTAGGGATTCGACATGCACAAACCGCAACAGATGCACCTGACCGTCCAGCTCATCGGCGGTACGGGCATCGAACAGGGCGCCTGGCGCTGGCCCGGGGACCGAGCGAACGCCTTCATCGACGTCGACGCCCTCGTCCGGGCGGCCCGGACCGCCGAGCGGGGCAAGCTCGACGCGATCTTCTTCGCCGACACCCCCGCCGTCACGGTGGACCTGGCGACGAGTTCACCGCAGGCGGCCCTCGACCCGGTCGTCGTGCTGACCGCCCTCGCCCGGGAGACCGAGCGCATCGGGCTGGTCGCCACCGCGTCCACGACGTTCAACCACGCCTACACCGTGGCCCGCCAGTTCCGCGCCCTGGACCTGGTCAGTAGCGGCCGGATCGGCTGGAACGCCGTCACCACCTCCCACCCCGCCGCCGCACTGAACTTCGGCGCCGAGATCCCCGACCGGGCCGAACGCTACGCGCACGCCGAGGAGTTCATCGCCTCGGTGATGGCGCTGTGGGGCAGCTGGCCCGAGGGCGCGCTGCTGCTGGACACCGAGAACGGGCGCTTCGCCGACACCGAACGGATCCGACCGGTGATGGCGCGCGGACGGCGCATGTTCTCGCGCGGCCCGTTGGGTCTGCCACCGTCCCCCCAGGGGCAGCCCGTCGTCTTCCAGGCCGGCGGCGGAGGCAACGGCCTGGCCCTCGCCGGTGCCTACGCGAACGCCGTCTACAACAACCCCTTCGATCTCTCCTCCGCCACCGCCCACTGGCAGGCGGTCCGGCGGGCCGCCGAGGCGTACGGCCGGAACCCGGACCACATGACGGTCTTCAACGGCATCGTCACCTCGGTCGCCTCCACCGAACGCGAGGCGCTCCAACGGCGCCGGGAGCTGGACGAACTCGGCGACCTGCCGTCCAAGGTGGCCTACCTCGGCACCCAGATCGGCGTCCCGCTGACCATGGACGACCTGGACGAGCCGGTCCACGAGGAACTGCTGCGCGACGCCCACGCCCACCCCGGCGATCCGCGCGCGCCGCTGGCCCTGCGCCTGGCGAAGGAGGGCTGGACGGTGCGCGACGTCATCGCCCACGGGCCCATCCAGTACCACCCGGTGGCCCTGGGCACCCCCGAGCAGATCGCCGACATGCTGCAGCACTGGTTCGAGGCCGGCATCGGCAACGGCTTCAACATCTCCCCCGACGCCGCCGACGGCGTGGCGGACTTCGTCGACCACGTGGTGCCGATCCTGCAGAAGCGCGGCGTGTTCCGCACCGAGTACGAAGGCACCACCCTGCGCGACCACCTGGGCATCCCTCACCAGAACGGACTGGCCGCGAACCACCCGGCCCTGCGCAGCGCCAAGGAGCCCCAGGCATGAAGCTCTCCCTCGTCGAACTCGGCACGGTCACCCCCGGCACGGACAAGACCACCGCTCTTCAGTCGGCCCTCGACGCAGCCCGCCAGGCCGAGGAGCTCGGCTACCACCGCATCTGGTACACCGAACACCACGGCACCCCCGGATTCGCCTCCCACGCCCCGGAGTTGCTCATCGCCCTGGCGGCGCGCGAGACGAACCGGATACGCGTCGGCTCGGGCGCGGTGCTGCTGAACCACTACAGCCCCTTCAAGGTCGCCGAGACCTTCCTGCAACTCGAAGCCCTCGCCCCCGGCAGGATCGACCTCGGACTCGGACGCGCCACCACCGGACCCGTGATCGACCTGGCGCTGCGCCGGGACCGCGCCGCACGGCCCGTGGACGACTTCGACGGGCAGGTCCAGGAGATCCTGGCCTACCTGCACGGCGCCTTCCCGGAGGAGCACCCCTTCGCGCAGATCGACGTCACGGCGGGCGTGGCCACGCGGCCCGACGTGTGGGTCCTGGGTTCCTCCGGTAGCAGCGCGCACCTGGCCGGACGGCTCGGCCTGGGCTATGCGTTCGCCGGGTTCATCAATCCCGCGCGGGCCGAGCAGGCTCTGCTGGGGCATCGCCACGCCTTCACCCCCACCGCGTTCGGGAGTACCGACCACCGCGCGATGCTCGCCGTCAACGTCGTCGTCGCGGACACCGACGCCGAGGCCCAGCGCCTCGTCTGGCCCACACGTGCCCTCTACGCCCGCCTCGGACGTATGGGGCCGTCCGCAACCGTCCCGACCGTGGCCGAGGCCGAACGGGAACTGAGCAAGGCGGAGAAGGACGCGCCGACGGTCATCCACGGCGGCCACTGGCCGCGCCAGCTGGCGGGCAGCCCCGAGATGGTGCGTGAGCAGCTCCAGCTGATGGCCGCCGCCACGGGCGCCCAGGAGATCATGGTTCAGGACATCATCCCCGACCCCGATGCCCGTGCGAAGTCCCGCGCCCTGCTCGCCGACGCGCTCGGTGTCACGCCGGCCGCTGCTTCGGACCGGGCGTGATCGCATCCGGCACTTGCGGCTCGGTTCCGGTGGAGATCGTGGGAACAGATCTTGCCTGCGAGGTCGATTGTTTGGACAGACCATGAGGCCGGGCTGGAGCGTGCTCGTGTCGGACAGCCGATTCTTACGTTGCGTCCCGGGGCCCGGCCGTACGGGGGGACTCGCCGGTGAGATGAGGCTCGACGTCCACGACACCTTCCACGGCGCGGACGAGCCGGACGGCCACCGAGATCAGCGAGGTGTCGTGGATGTGTCCGCGGAGCGTGACGACTCCCTCGTGCACGTTCACGTGAACGGCGTGGCTGAAGGCAGGGAAGAGGTAGGACACCACCGTGCGTCGCACCTCCTCCTCGATGTCCGCGTCCGGCCGCAGAAAGACTTTCAGCAGGTCGGCGCGGCTGACGATGCCCTGGAGCATGTCCAGGTCGTCGACCACGGGCAGCCGTTTGACGTGCTGGACGGCCATGGTCCTTGCCGCTTGGGCCAGGGTGGTGCCGGGGTGGATCGTGAGGGCGGGCGTACTCATGAGATCCCCGGCCGTCACCGCTCCGGCCTTGACGATGACGGACAGGCGCCGGCGCTGCTCGAGGAGGACCGGGTCGCTGTCGCGGAACTCCTCCTTGGGCAGCAGGTCGGCCTCGGAGACAATACCGATGACGCGCCGCTCTCCCTCGAGCACCGGCAGGGCACTGACCTGCCACTGCTCCATGGTCCGGACGATCTCCTTGAAGGATGCGTCGCGCCTGACGGCCACGACCGTTCGGGTCATCACATCGCTCACGATGTGCGGGGTTTCGGACACTGCGGACCTCCTGAAGAGGCGGAGGGTGATGCGCCTCGGGTTTCCTCGAGGCCCGCCCACGTGGTGCTGACCGAACCACGCTCACCCGGGGCCCAGACGGTCGACCACGTCGACCACGTCCTCGATCTCCCGGATCGCGTCCAGAAGTCCGGGCACGAGCGCCGGATCAAGCGTCCCGCTCACGGTGACGACCCCGTCCCCCACCGTCACGTCAACGGTGCCGGGGCTGACGAGGAGTTCGCGGCGCAGGATCCGGGACTCGATCTCCTCACGGATTTCGGTGTCGTCGCGGATGAGGGCCCTGAGCAGGTCGATGCGGCTGACCGCACCCACGAGCCGGCCCAGGTGGTCCATGACGGGCAAGCGCTTGAAGCGTCCGCGAGCGGCGGTCCAGGCGGCATCGGCCACCAGGTCGCCCGGATGGACGGTGACCGCCGGGTACGTCATGAGGGTGGCCGCGGTCTCGCCCCGGCTCTTCTCGTAGAGGTGGCGCTCGCGGAGCCTCCCGATGGGACCCGACCGGTGCGGGAGAGCCATGACGGCGGCCTTGGCGAGGAGGTCGGATTCGGAGACCACACCGATCACGTGGTCCTCGCGGTCCACCACGGGTACTGAACTCAGGTGTTCGCTGGAGAGGGTGCGGGCGACGTCCAGGAACGGTGTGTCGCCGGCGACCGAGACGGCCGGGACGTTCATGACGTCGCGTACACGTGGTGCCTGCGGTGCCCGGTCGCGGTCCTGCGGCTGGGCGGGGGCCGGGGCCGCCGGTGCTGCCGGGGATTCGCTAGTCCTCGCCTCCGCCGCCGAGACGGAGGCGAGAGCACCGAGATAGCGTCGCAGCAGATCCTGGCGGTCCTCTTCCTCCGGTGTCCAGGAGCGGCGCGGAACGGCGCCACGGGCTTCTCGCGCGGCGGCTCGACGTTCGTAGTCACTCACCGCAGCCTCCCGACAGAGCGGTCGGTCTCCTACGCGGTCAGTGTCGCATTGATCCCGGGCTCATGCCCTGTGCCCCGTAGCGGCTCACACGGCGCGACAGCGCCGACATGAGAGCGGAAACTTGGAACAGGGGCAGACGTGAGGGGAGCCCATGGCGGGATTCCGGGATTTCCTGACGCGTTTTCGCCGCCGGATGCCGCCTGGCCGTGCGGCCCCCGGGGGTGTGCCCGCGGATCGTTCAGCAGAGGCCGCCGCCGAACTGCAGCCGCCGTTCGCGCTGCTGGAGCGGGCGGAGGCCGAGGCACGGGCCGTGCGTGAGCGGGCTGCCCGGGACGCTGCGAGCGTGCGGGCCGAGGCCGCGCGGCAGGCCGAGGAGATTGTGGAGCAGGCACGTGCCCGCGCCCCCGAGGTGCGGGCGGAGGCCGCCGTCCGGGCACGCCGCTCCGCCGAGACCGAGGCGGCCGTGCTCCTCCGCGACGCCGAGCGGGAGGCGGCACGCGTATGCCGACAGGCTGCGGCACGCACACCCGCTCTTGTGGACCGTGTGGCCGCACTCGTCATCGAGGAACTCGGCACACTCGGCACAGGGGAAGACGTCCCCTCTCAGGCACTCACCAGGGACGGGCGGCCCAGGGAAGAGGGCCCGACGTGAGCGCCGGATGGGTGGCCGGGGCCACGCGGGCCCGGACCATGCGGTCGCGGTGCCTCGGCGCGACCGGCCTCCGGGAGGTGGCCTCCGCCCCGACGCTCGACGCCGCCCTGCGCTACCTGGGAGGCACGGCCTACCGGCGCGACCTCGCTCCCGGGATGTCGCTCGCCGAGGCCCAGCGGGCAGTCGCGGCGACACTGCTGTGGCACCTGCGTGTCCTCGCGGGCTGGCAGCCACGCGGCGGCGCGGCGGTGATCCGGATGCTGGCGGCAGGGTTCGAGATCTCCAACACCGAGGACCATCTCCGCAGCGTGTCCGGAGCGGCTCCCGCCCGGTCCCACCCGCCCTACGTCCTCGGCACGCTGGCGACGGCGTGGCCCCGGCTGTCCCGGACCGGAACGCCGGCTGGGCTCAGGGCCGAACTGGCCGCCTCCGTGTGGGGCGACCCCGGCGCCGACACGCCGGCCGCGGTAGCCACCGGGATGCGGGTCTCCGCCGCGGTGCGCACCGCTGACTCCGTACCCGAGGCCTCCCGTTGGGCAGCGGGACGGCTCGCTCTGCTGATCGCGCGCGAGGTGTTCCTCGTCGGCCGCCCGCTGACCGAACCCTCTGCCCGGACGGCCACCCGGCTGCTCGGGCGGGCGGCGGTCGCGGCCTCCTCGTTCGCAGACTTCCAGCGGCGGCTGCCGAAGCCCGCGCGCTGGGCACTGGACGGGCTCGACGCCGCTGAGGACCTGTGGCGGGCGGAGGCCCGATGGTGGGAACGGCTCGCCCGGGACGGCTCCGAGCTGCTGCGCGCATCCCGCCCCGGCTCCGGGCCGGTGGTGGGTGCGGTCACGGTGCTGTCCACGGACGCCTGGAGGGCACGCGGAGCATTGGAGCTGGCCGCGCGGGGCGGCGGATCGCCGGAGGCGCTCGATGCTCCGTCCTGATGCCATGGGCCCCGTTCGCATGCAGCGGGTGGCGGTAGTCGCCCCCCTGCACGCTGTGCGGGGGGCCCTGGTGCGCGTCGCAGAGGCGGGTTGTGTGGAGCTCGACAGTTCCGACGGCGCAGCGAGGGGTGAGGCGGCCGACCGCCTGCGGCGCCTGCGCTCCGGGCCCGCGAAAGCCGTCGTCAGCGCCAGTCCCCCCGACCTCGACGCCCTGGAGCGCGCGGGCCGGGCCGATCTGCTGGCGGGGGAGGCCCAGCTCGAGGAGCGGCTCTCCGGCGTGGTCCGGCACGGTGAGGTCGGGGCGCTCGCCGGCTGGTGCCCCGCCGCCGACGTGCCGGCGACCGCCGAGCGCCTGGCCGGTGCCGGGGCGGCGCTGGTGCCGCTGAAGGCACCACGCGGGGCCGACCCTCCGACCCTGCTGCGCGACACCGGCACGATACGCCGCTCGTTCACGCCGCTGGTGCGCACCTACGGGACGGTGCCCTACTCCGACCTCGATCCCACGGTGCCCGCGGGCCTCGTGTACGCGGTGATGTTCGGCGTCATGTTCGGCGACGCCGGACACGGTGCGCTGCTGCTCCTGGCCGGGCTCCTGCTGCGCGCCGGCCGCCCGCGCCGGGCGGCGCCGCTGCGTCCGCTGTGGCCGCTGGTGGCCGGTGCGGGACTGACCAGCACACTGGCCGGGTTGGCCTACGGCGAGTTCTTCGGCCCGACCGGCGTCCTGCCGGTGCTCTGGCTGAACCCGCTGGACGAGCCGATACGGCTGCTGGCCGCGGCCGTCGCGCTCGGCGCGGCCCTCCTGACGCTGGCGTACGGGGCCGGAGCAGTGAACCGCTGGAGGGAGAGCGGGCCGTCCGGCGCCCTCCACGCGGTGTCCGGCATCGCGGGAGGGGTGCTCTATCTCGGGCTCGTCGTGACTGCCGGAGCCACCTGGCTCGGCCGCTCGGGGTACGCCCTCGCCGGGGCGGGCATCGCGGCCACGGGGCTGGTTCTGGCCGGAACCGGAATGTACGCCGCCACCGTCGGCGGTCCGGGCGGCGTCGCCCAGACCGGTGTCCAGCTCTTCGACGCCGTCGTACGGATCGGCTCGAACCTTCTGTCCTTCGCGCGGCTGGCCGCCTTCGGGCTCACCCATGCCGCGCTCGGCGACATCGTGTGGCGCGGCACCACGGCGCTGGCGGGCGGGGGGCCTGCCGCACTCGTGGGGGCCGTGGCGCTCTTCCTCGTCGGCAATGGCCTGGCCTTCGCGCTGGAGGCGCTGGTCGCCGGGGTGCAGGCGCTGCGGCTGGAGTTCTACGAGCTGTTCTCCCGGGTCTTCGAGACACAGGGCCGGCCCTTCCGGCCCTGGAAGGTGCCCGTTCAACGCACGGAGGTGATGTCGTGATCGCCTGGCTCATCGCTCTTCCCGTCATCACGGTGGTCTGGCTCGTCACCCGGCTGCTGGTGCGCCGGTCCGCCCGCGCGGCCTTACGGCTGGTCCTGGCCGCCGACGCCTTCCTGTTCGCCGGGGCGCTCGCGCTGCTCGTGGTGGCCCTCGGCGGCGGGGACGCACGAGCCGCCGCCGCAGCCGAGACGGCGCAGAGTTCCGGATCCGGCGCCGCCGCACTGATCGGCGCCGCGATCGCGGTGGCCGGAGCTTCGATCGGGGCGTCGATCGCCGTGGCCTACACCGGCGCAGCGGCGCTGGCGGCGCTCAGCGAGCGGCCCGAGCTCTTCGGCCGGGCCATGGTCATCGTCGGCCTCGCCGAGGGCATCGCCATCTACGGCCTGGTCGTCGCGATCATCCTGATCGGAAAGGCCTGACATGGGACGCGTGGCCGCCATAGGCGAACAGATACGGGTGGCCGGATTCGCGCTGGCCGGAGTCGCCGTGCTCCTCGCGGAGGAACCGGACGCCGTGCGGGCGGCGTGGCGGACCCTTCCCGAGGACGTGGAACTGGTGATCCTCACCCCGGCGGCGGCCGACGCGCTCGGCCCGGAGCCGTCGGAGGCCACCGCGCCGCTGTCTGCGGTGATGCCACCATGAGGACGCCTGCCCCGGACCGGGTCGAGGGCGCACTCGACCCGGTCCGTGCCGAGCTGCTGCGGGCCGCCCGGGCAGAGGCCGCCGACCTGCTGGCCCGAGCCGACCGGGACGCCACGGCGCTCCTCGAACGCGCCCGCGCCGAGGCCCGCGCCCTGCTGGAGGACGCCCACCGCGAGGGGGAGGCCCAAGGAGCCGCTGCCGGACGGGTCGTACGCGCGCGGGCCCGGCGAACGGCGAGGACGCGTGAACTGACCGCCCGCAGGGAGGCGTACGAGGAACTGGGCCGCCGTGCCACCGCCCACGTCCGGAAACTGCGGCACACGGCCGACTACCCGTTGCTGCTGGAACGGCTGACCCGGCACGCGCGCCGACTCCTGGGACCGGACGCCGAGACGACCGTGCACTCCGGCGGGGGCCTGGTCGCCCACGCCGCAGGCCGACGGGTCGACTGCACCCTCGATGCCCTGGCCGCGCGGGCGCTGGACCGGCTCGGGGCGGAGGTGGAGAGTTTGTGGGCGCCGTGAACACCGACCCCACCGTGCGGATTCTGCGGGTCGCCGGACCGCTGGTCGAGGCGGAGTACACCGGCGGCACGGCGATGCACGACCTGGTCTTCCTCGGCGAGGCGGGGCTGCCCGGCGAGGTGGTCGCGATCAGCGGTGGCACCGTCACCGTCCAGGTGTACGAGTACACGGGCGGGCTCGCCCCCGGAGACCCCGCACGGCCGGGCGCGGGGCCGCTCTCCGCACGGCTCGGCCCCGGGCTGCTCGGAGGCGTCTTCGACGGCCTGCTCCGGCCGCTCTCCGATGCGGGCGACCGGCTGGTTCCCGGCACGAACCGGTCCGCCGGTGAGGAGCGCGACTGGCCGTTCGTCCCCGGCGTGGAGGAGGGGGCACGGGTCGCGGAGGGCGAGGCGCTGGGGGAGGTGCGAGGGGCGGGACCGGTCCGCGTGCGGGTGCTCGTACCGCCGGGCGTCACGGGCGTGGTGGAGCGGATCGCGCCGGAGGGAACCCGTCCGCAGGACGCGGTCGTGGCCCGGGTCGACGGCACCGACGTACGCATCGGCACCACCTGGCCCGTACGCCGCCCGCGGCCCGTGCGTGAGCGCGGGGGAGAGCCGGAGGCCCTGAGCACCGGGCAGCGCGTGATCGACCTGCTCTTTCCCGTCGCCCGCGGCGGCACGGTCGCCGTCCCCGGCGGCTTCGGCACCGGGAAGACCATGCTGCTGCAGCAGATCGCCAAGTGGTGCGACGCCGACGTGATCGTCTACGTGGGCTGCGGTGAGCGCGGCAACGAGATGGCGGACGTCATCGCCGAGCTCCCCGAACTGGAGGACCCCCGGACCGGCGGACGGCTCGCCGACCGGACCGTGACCATCGCCAACACCTCCAACATGCCGATGATGGCCCGTGAGGCGAGCATCCACACCGGGACCACGGTCGCCGAGTACTTCCGGGACATGGGGCTCGACGTCGTGGTCATCGCCGACTCGACCTCCCGGTGGGCCGAGGCGCTGCGCGAGTTCGCCTCCCGCACCGGCGAACTGCCCGCCGAGGAGGGGTATCCGGCGGGGCTCGCCTCGGCGATCGCCGCGTTCTACGAGCGTGCGGGAGCCGTGACCACACTCGGCGGCGAACGCGGCTCGGTCACCGTGATCGGCGCGGTCTCCCCACCGGGCGGTGACATGACCGAACCGGTCACCGCCCACACCGAACGGTTCGTGCGTTGCCTGTGGTCACTGGACCGCGACCTCGCCTACGCCCGGCACTACCCGGCCCTGTCCTGGTCGGGGTCGTTCTCCCGTGACGCGGCGGCCCTCACCGCCCGGCAGGCGGCGGACGACCCGGCCCGGCCCGCGCGGCGCGCACGCGTGGCCGCCCTGCTCGCCGAGGCGGACCGGCTGGCCGCTCTCGTCGATCTGATCGGCATCACCGCACTGCCCGACCGGGAACGTGTCGGCGTTCTCGCCGGACGGCTCGTCCGCGAGGGCCTCCTCCAGCAGAGCGCCCTGTCGGCAGAGGACGCCTACTGCGGCGCCGACAAGACCGCCGCACTGGTCGACGCGGTGCTCGCGGTGGTCGACCGGTGCCGGGAACTCGTCGACTCCGGCACCCCCGCGGCCGTCCTCGAGGACGTGGACTTCGGTCCGGTGCTCCGGGCCCGCGAGGAGGTCGGCCCGCACGACACCGAGGGCGTGCGGGCACGACGGGACGCCCTGCTCACCCGGCTGCGGGAGGTGCGGTGACATGAGCCGCGGGGACGGAGGCGACCGGCCGTGACCCTGTGGGGCGATGTCGAGTACACGGCCGTCCGCGAACTGCGCGGTCCGCTCGCCGTCCTCGAAGGAGTCGAAGGCGTCGGCTACGACGAGTTCGCCCGGATCACGCTGGAGAGCGGCGAACAGCGGCACGGACTCGTCCTGGAAGTGGACCGGGACCTCGCCGTGGTGCAGGTCCTGGAGGACACCACCGGCATGGACCCGCGAGGCACCCGCGTGGCTTTCACCGGAGGGCCGCTGCGCATTCCGATCGGTCCCGCCTGGCTGGGCCGGGTCTGCAACGGGCGCGGCGAGCCGGTCGACGGAGGGCCTCCGGTCTTCGGACGGACCAGCGCCCCCGTGGGCGGCGACCCCCTCAATCCCGTACGGCGTGAGCCGCCGTCCGAGCCGGTCCTCACCGGTGTCGGCGTGGTCGACGCGCTGACCACCCTGGTGCGCGGGCAGAAGCTCCCGGTGTTCTCCGCCGCCGGACTGCCCCATCTGGAACTGGCGGCCCAGATCGCGGCCCAGGCCACCGCCGGCGGTGAGCCGTTCAGCGTGGTCTTCGCCGGCATGGGACTCACCCACCCGGACGCCTCCTTCGTCCGGGACGCGCTGGAGGAGCGCTCCGCCACCGGCGACCTCGTGCTGTTGCTCAACACCGCCGACGACCCCGTCATCGAACGGATCCTCACCCCGCGCCTCGCCCTGACCGTCGCCGAGGACCTCGCCTTCACCGGCGGGCGGCACGTCCTCGTCGTCATGACCGACATGACCAGCTACGCGGAGGCCCTGCGCGAGGTCTCGGCGGCGCGCGGCGAGGTCCCGGCCCGCCGTGCCTACCCCGGCTACCTCTACAGCGATCTCGCCTCTCTCTACGAGCGCTGCGGCCGGCTCCGCGGACGGCCCGGCTCGGTGACCGTCCTGCCCGTCCTGACCATGCCCGCCGGTGACATCACCCACCCCGTTCCGGACCTGACCGGCTACATCACCGAGGGCCAGATCGTCCTCTCCCGCGAGACGCACGCCTTGGGCGTGTACCCGCCCGTGGACGCCCTTTCCTCACTGTCCCGCCTGATGCGCAAGGGGGCTGGATCGGGCCGTACCCGCGCCGACCACCTCGACGTCGCCGCGCAACTCCTGGCAGCCCTCGCCCGGGCCCGGCAGGTCCGTGAACTCGCCGACCTGGTCGGCCGGTCGGCGCTGAGCCCGGCCGACCGCCGCCATCTGGTCTTCGAGGGGGCATTCCTGCGCAGTTTCGTGAACCAGTCGAGCGACGCGTCGCGTCCCCTGGAGCAGACGCTGGAGGACGCCTGGCAGGTGCTGTTGACGCTGCCGCGCAGCCAGCTCTCCATGCTGCCCGCCGCCCTGCTCGACGAGCACGGCGCGCGGGAGGGGCCGGGAGACCAGGACGAAGGGGCCGATACGCCCGGGGAGGAGGGGACGCTCCCATGACGGCTCCGTCCCGGATCCCGCCCTCACGCGCCGGGCGTCTGTACCTGCGGCACCGTCTGACGGTCGCCCGCCGGGGCGCCGACCTCCTCGAACAGAAGCTGCGCATCCTGGGCTCCCGCCACGAGCTCCTGCGCCGCGCCGAGGAGAGCGGTGCCCGACGCTGGCACGACAGTGCGGAGGAAGCCGACATGTGGCTGCTGAGAGCGGTCCTGCTCGGCGGCGAACCCGCGCTCGACGGCGCGGCCGCCGGAGTCGGCCCGGCAAGCATCACGATCGTCGAAACCGTCACCATGGGGGTTCGTCATCCGTCCGAGGCCACCTGTTCCGTGCCCGACCGCACGCCCACCTCGGCCCCACCCGCCAACACGGCCCTGAACCATGTGGAGACCGCCTTCCGTGAGGCACTGCGAGCGGCAGCCGAGTACGCCGTAGCCCGGGAGGCCAGGAGGACCGTCGAGGCCGAACTGACACGTACCCGCCGACGTGCCCGAGCTCTGCGACGACACTGGACACCCCGCCTCGAGTCAGCGCTCGCCCGCGTCGAACTCGCCCTGGAGCAGGCCGAGCACGAGGACGCGGTGAGGCGCCGCTGGGCGGCTCGTACCCGGGAGGGCGGCGGAGCGCACGGTGAGTGAGAAGGGCCGCGACGGCCGAGCCCGGCTCGCACGGTCGTCCCCGCTTCCCCACAATGGTGCTGTAACCGATGCGACCCGGCAGGGGTGTCATATCCGAGCAGCCGGACCGCCCACCGGAACGGAGAGGCGACATGCACCACCGCACGGTCGCAGAGCTCATGACCCGGAACGTGGTCCGGGCACCGCGTGACATGCCGTTCAAGGAAATCGTCAGACTGCTGGAGGACAACGACATCACCGCCGTACCGGTGGTGGACGAACTGGACCGGCCCATGGGCGTGGTGTCCGAGGCCGATCTGCTGCGCAAGTCCTCCGCCCAGCCCGACCCGTCCGGGCGGACGCCGATCCCGCACCTCGAGGCGTGGGAGCGGGCCAAGGCCGAGGGCACCCGTGCCGAGGAGCTCATGTCGGCCCCTGCCGTGTGCGCGCGTCCCGAGTGGACCGTGGTCGAGGCGGCCCGCCTCATGGCGGTGCAGAACGTCAAGCGACTGCCCGTGGTGGACGAGACCGACCGGCTTCAGGGCATCGTCAGCCGGAGCGACCTGCTCCGGATCTTCCTGCGCCGCGACGACGCCATCCACGACGAGATCACCGGGGACGTTCTGCGGCGGACGCTGGGCCCTGCCGCCGATCAGGTCACGGTCGAGGTGCACGAGGGGAAGGTGACCCTCGGCGGGTCCATCGAGGTCAAGATGATGATCCCCGTCATCGAGCGGTTGTGCAGGAGTGTCGACGGCGTGGTATCGGTCTCCGAGCACATCGCGTCCCGCACGGACGACCCCCGACGCTTCCCCACCGGCGCATAGCCTGCGACCCGTCCGTGGATCACGTGTCGGCGTGCCGACCGGTCCAGGGGCATGGTGCGCTGTTGCCACTTCAACGGCACGCTTTCTTCTCGCCGACACGGGTGCGCAGGTTGCGGAACCGGCGGGTCTGCATGATGAGGTGCGCCGGTTCCCCGAGCAGCACGTCGAACGGTCGGGTGAGCCACCGGGGGCGGCCCTGTCCGCGGGTACGGACCACGAGACGCGTTCCGCCGTCGGGAGACCGCCTAAGGGGGAAGCCCCAGAGTCCCGTCATGCGTGCCCACGGCAGGGGGCCCGGTCCCGGGGCGAAGGAGCGGCCGGAGGCCAGGTTCAGCTCCGAACGCAGCACCAGCGTCCGGTTCGGCTCCGGACGGGCCACGGTGAACCAGGACCGGCCGTCCCGGGTCGTGAGCAGCCGCTGTCCCTCCGTCAGGTTCTGCCACTCGGGCACGATGCGGTCCGCGCTGGGTGCCCCGTACCGGTCCAGGCGATCCCAGCTGTACCACCCCGCGCGGTCGTAGCCCATCTGTACCAGCCACGGTCAGACCCTCTCGGGCGGCGTGGGAAGCGTCGTCGCCATGACCGAGGAACCGTCGGCTTCGGGGAAGAACCCGTCGCCGGGGCAGGCGCGTCCGGTCTCGTCTTCGGTCGCGCCCCAGGTCAGCAGCCGCAGCCGGATCCACAGTGCGTACAGCGTCGACGCGGCGGAGACCACCACCGGCGGAAGCAGCCGAGTTGCCGACCACTGCCGGCACGCCTGCTTCGCGGACATCGAATCCTCCTCGGTCCTCGAAGGGTGCACGGAGCCGTGGGGAGAAGCGGCAGCCGGGGTTCAGCCTTTGGCGAGAGGGCCGGAGTGCAGCGTACTCAGACGACGCCGGGGTGCGGGACAGTGAGGGCGAAGGAACACGCGATACAAGATATGCGAAAAAAATTTCACGTAAATGTTGACGTGCTTTCTGGTCGGCGGAGATGCTGGAAGCGCCCCTCCTCCCTCTTCCGGAAGGCGCGACGGTCATGAACTCCCTCCGCCTGAACTCCTCGCACAGCGCGGATGTCGCTCCCGCAGTCGCGCGCCGTCGGTTCCCGGTGGCCGCGGTGCTGGCCGATCGCCTCGATGACGCCCCGGTCGTGGAGGCCGCCGTTCGGCTTGCCGCCCGGCGGGGTGCGCCGCTGCTGCTGATCGCGGTACTGCCTGCGCCGCCGCCCTGGGCCAAAGCGCTCCGCCCGGACGGGGCGGCGGCCCGCGCGGTGCTCGGGCGGGCCCTGCCGCGCCTGGCCCGGGCCGGGATCGCCCACCGATCCGCCGTCTTCCATCCTCCCGCCGGGCGGGGCGGGCGGCTGTGCGCGGCGAAGGGCCTGCTGGAGGTGGCCATCGCTCATGGCTGCTCGCAACTGGTCGTCTCGCGCAGCGGGCCGGCGGGGTTGGACGCGTGCACGGTGATGGAGGCGGCCGTCATCCGCGGTGGCCCGTTCATCCATGCGGCTCCCCCGGTGCCCTGGGTGCCGCTGGTCGCCCCCTGCTCTCCCGCCTGACGGCCGCACCGAGCCGCCGGAGGATCGTCGCCGGCCAAGGTGTCGGCCCCGGTCGGCGCACCACGGGGAAGGGCGGCCGGGATCGATGCCGCACACCCTGGCGCCGCTTCGGCCTGCCCTGCGGGCGGCTACGGGGCGGCGTGCTCGGGTTCGGTGGCGGGGGTCTCCTCGCGGTGCAGGAAGGTGGCCAGGAGGTCGCCGACGGGGTGGTCGGCCTCGGTGGGGTGGCGCAGGGCGACGGTGGGGTCGATGGTGTAGCGGTTGCGGCGGCCGATGCGAGTGCGGGTGAGGTATCCGGCGGCTTCGAGGTCGGCGACGATCAGCTGCACGGCGCGTTCGGTGATGCCGATCAGGTCGGCGACGTCCCGCAGCCGGGTTTCGGGGTCGCGGGCGAGGGCGATCAGGACGCGGGCGTGGTTGGTCAGGAACGTCCACTGGTCGCCGCGCGCGGAGGAGGGCTGACTCATGACCCTCATCATACGAACCCGGCTTCGCATAACCAAGGTTCTTTCGTGAAAGACGATTCACGAAAAGATATTCGCGTAATCCTTGACGGGTATCAAGGTGCCGGGTGACGCTGGGCACATACCCACCTTTTCCCTTCGACTTCGCGGAAGGGGGTCACGATGTCCCCCCAGACCTCCACCCCGATGACCTCCACCCCGATCCTGAGCCATCGCACGGCCACCGGCGCGCCCGTGCCGCCGGTCTCCCTGGCGCATCCGGTGACCGTGTCGCCGACCGACCGTCCCGATGACCTCGCCGTGGTGGACGCAGCCGTCCGTCTGGCCGCCCCTCCGCAAGGCTCCGGTGCTGCTGGTCGCCGTCCTGCCTGCTCAGCGGCAGGGCCCGGCCCGGGCCGGTGCGGACGCGCACAGCCTGATCGAAGCCTCAAGCCTGCACGGCGGGCCGTTCGTGTACGCGGTCGCCCCTGCCCACTGGACGGTGCCCGTCGCCGGATCCGGCCCGGGGTCGGCCGAGCTGTCGCCCACCGGGGTGCGCAACGTGTGGGCGCCGGCCCAGCGGCGCCTCCCGCACCGCCCGGCCGGTGCGGGAGGCGTGACGGACGGCCCGACCGCGTGGGCGCCGTGGTGGCTGCCGACGCTGGTGGACCTGGTCGTCAGCGGAGTGTGTCGCCCTCACGATGCGTCCGCGCCGCCGTACCACCGCAGCCGGGCGACCCGCATGACCGGGGAGGTGAGCGCCTATGTGAACCGGTGGCCCGGGCCCGGCTCCCCTCCGTAACCCGCCAGGGCCCGGCACCCGCCCCCCTTCTCCTGTCCTTTCGAACCCCTCCGAGGAAGCCGAGCCATCATGAATGAGCTGTCGCTCACCGTCCCGCTGTGGGTGTGGGCCGCGGTCACCCTCGTGATCGCCGTCATGCTCGCCGTCGACCTCATCGCCCACCGCGACAACCACGTGATCGGCTTCAAGGAAGCGGCCATCTGGTCCGCGGTGTGGATCGCCTTCGGCCTCGCCTTCGGCCTGGTCCTCCTGGCCTGGCAGGGCGGGGAGGTGTCCTCCACCTACTACGCCGGCTACCTGATCGAAAAGGCGCTGTCCATCGACAACGTCTTCGTCTTCGCGCTGGTCTTCTCGTTCTTCGCCGTGCCCGACACCTACCAGCACAAGGTCCTGTTCTGGGGCGTCATCGGCGCCTTGGTCTTCCGGCTGGTGTTCATCTTCGTCGGCGCGGAACTGCTCCAGTTGTTCTTCTGGACCGCCTACCTGTTCGGCGCGTTCCTGATCTGGACCGGCTACAAGATGGCCGTCTCCAAGGACGAGGAAGTCCACCCCGACCGCAACCCCGTGGTCCGCTTGGTCAAGAAGATCATCCCCACCGACCCGACGTACCACGACGGACGCTTCTTCACGAAGATCAACGGACGCCGGGTGGCCACGCTGCTGTTCGTGGCGCTGGTCGCGATCGAGGCCACCGACCTGATCTTCGCCGTCGACTCCGTCGCCGCGATCCTGGCGATCACCACCAACACCTTCCTGGTGTGGACCGCCAACGCCTTCGCCGTCCTCGGCCTGCGCAGCCTGTACTTCTGCCTCGCCGGACTGCTGCGCCGCTTCACCTACCTGCACTACGGCCTCGCCGTGCTGCTGGTCTTCGCCGGCGTCAAGCTCATCCTCTCCGAGACCCCCGTCGGCAAGCTGCCCCTCCCGCTCACCTTGGGCGTCATCGTCGTCACCATCACCGTCTCCATCGGCTGGTCGCTGATTGCCACCCGCGGCCAGAACGGCGACACCACGACCGACGCCGGCAGCCCGGCCCCGGACGACGCCGACCGCACCCCGGCCGACGCAGCCGCGCGCCGGCCCCCGGGCACCGCCTGAGCCGACCACCTCAGGGCGAGTGCATCGGCTCGGGTGTGACACGGCGGGTGCCCGCCTGGTCCACCGTTCCCCTCCGTGGTGACGGAGCAGGCATCGGAGCGCTCAGCACGGCACGGCTCGTGCAGCGGGGCGCGGTCCGGTCCGGGGACACCGAGGCAGCCGCCGTCGTCGAGCGACTGGCCCGCACCGCATCCGGACCGTGCGTTTCGGCCACGAGCGGGCAGCGCCGGCAGCGCCCGGTGAGCACGTAGGCGGCGCTGATCGGCCTGCGCCCATTCCACGAGGCCCGCCTCTCCACCGAAGGGTGGGCAGTTCTGTCACGGGCCGGTGCCGCGGTCACTCGGGTGGAGCGGCACCGCTCGGCCCCTGGGGCCCATCGGCCCGAGACCGGGACCTGCGATCACTGCACCGTGACGTGCCCCGCCATAACTCCGGAATCGGGAAAATCCGACTCAGGAGGTGAAGGCCATGTCCCGCACCGTCACCGTGGGTCTCGACGGCTCGCTCGAGAGCCGTGCCGCCGTCGAGGAGGCCTGCCGTCGCGGGGTGCCCCTGGAGGCCCTACGGGCCCGGCGGTGCCCGGCGCACGAGACCACCGCCCCTCCTCCCGCAGATTTCGTCCGGGGGCACCCCCTGTCGGCCGTTGAGTCCACCCGCACACACGAGGAGCGGGCGGCCGAGGAGCTTCGGACAGCACGGGACGACGTTCCCGGCGGACGTCGAGGTGCGGCGGCGCACCGTCGAAGGGCACCCCGCCGAGCCCTCCTGAACGCTTCGCACCAGGCCGACCTGCTGGTCGTCGGCGCCCGACGCCGGGACGGGCACGGCGGGCTCCAGCTCGGGCGGGTCGCCCACGGCCTTCTGCACCACTCCGCCTGCCCGGTCGCTGTGGTGCCGCACCGGGAGGGCGACGCCTGAGGCGGCAGGCCGCCCCGGAGCGGGCCGCCCGTCTGCCGTCTTCGTGCGGCATTCGGTCGTGTTGCAGCACGTACACAGCGCGCCGGGGATCTCCGGCGCAGCCTTGGGCCGACCGGCCCTTGTACAGCCCCCGGACAGCCCATGGGACCTCGACCCGATCCGTCGGATGCTCGAGGTGACATGAGGTTCGGAGGAGTCCCGCGATGACACAGCACGACGTGACCGACCAACCCCCCGTCCACGCCCTGCTCGCGGACGGCACCACCGTGTGCATCCGTCCCCTGAGGCCCGGTGACCACGATCGGATCGAGGGGTTGTACGAGGAGATGTCCCCGGAGAACCTGCGCCGGAGGTTCTTCGCCCCGAGCCGCCGAGCGGCCCGTCCGGCCGCCGATCGGGCCTGCGCCCCGGCCCGCCCGGGCTACCGTGCGCTGCTCGCCGAGACGCAGGGCCGGGTGATCGGTCTCGCCGAGTACGACGCCGGGGACGAGAAGGACACCGCCGAGGTGTCCATCGCCGTCGCCGACGGACTGCACCAGCGCGGAGTGGGCACCCTGCTCGTCGAGCACCTTGTCTCCGAGGCCCGCGCGGACGGCATCACGGCCTTCACGGCCGACGCGCTCAGCGAGAACCGCGAGGTGCTGAAGCTGTTCGCCGACCTCGGGCTGCGCACGGACCGCCACTTCGAGGGGCCGGAGGTGCGCTGCACCATCGCCCTCGACGCGAGCGACACCTACCTGACGGCCGTCGAGGAACGCGGCCGCACCGCCGACATCGCCAGTCTGAAGCCGTTGCTGCGGCCGAAGACGGTCGCCGTGGTCGGAGCCGGGCGCAGGGCTGGCTCGGTGGGCCGGGCGATCCTGCACCAGCTGCACGCCGGTGAATACACCGGGCGGCTGTTCGCGGTGAATCCCGCCGCGCACTCCGTCCTCGGCGTGCCGTCCCACCCCTCGGTCGGCGCCCTGCCCGGAACTCCCGATCTGGCGGTGCTCGCCGTGCCCGCCGCCATGGTCCCCGAGACTGCCGAGGAGTGCGGCAGGGCGGGCGTACGGGCTCTCCTCGTCGTCACCTCCGGCCTCCACGCCGACCAGGCACACGCTCTGCTGGCCGCCTGCCGCTCGCACGGCATGCGACTCGTCGGCCCCAACTGCCTCGGCATCGCCAACACCGACCCGGACTTCCGTCTCGACGCCACCTTCGCCGCCTGCCATCCCGAGCCCGGTAGCGCGGGTGTCGCCGTGCAGTCCGGCGGTGTCGGCATCGCTCTGCTCGACGGCCTGTCCCGGCTCGGCATCGGCGTGTCGACCTTCGTGTCCCTCGGCGACAAGTACGACGTCAGCGGCAACGACATGCTCCAGTGGTGGGAGAGCGACGGCCGCACCGACCTCGCCCTGCTGCACCTCGAGTCCTTCGGCAACCCGCGGGCGTTCTCCCGCACCGCCCGGCGCGTGACCCGCCGTATGCCGGTGCTGACCGTGGACGCCGGCCGCACCGTGGCGGGCCGCAGGGCGGCGGCCTCGCACACCGCGGCCGCCGCCACCCGCACCATGACGCGCGGTGCGCTGTTCACGCAGGCCGGCGTCACCGCCACCCGCTCGGTCGGCGAACTCCTCGAGACCGCTGCGCTGCTGCACGCGCAGCCGCTGCCCGCGGGCAGCCGGGTGGCGATCGTCACCAACGCGGGCGGGGCCGGAGTCCTCGCGGCCGACGCGTGCGCCGAGGCCGGGCTCGCCCTGCCGGCGCCGACTCCGGAGCTGATCGCCGACCTGCTGGCCGTACTGCCGGACGGGGCGGCGGTGAACAACCCGATCGACGCCACGGCCGCCGTCAGGGAGGAGCAACTCGCCGACTGTGTGGACCGGATCATGCGGTACGGCGGCATCGACGCCGTCTTCGTCGCACTGGTCCCCACGGCAATCGCGGCGGCGACCGGCGACGACCTGGTCCGGGCCCTCACGAACGCCCCGGGCCGGAGGGCCAAGCCGATGGTCGTGGTACGGCTCGAACAACCCCTGCCCGTCGAACTGCTGTCCGCCGCTGACGGCGCCATCCCGTCATACGCCGAACCGCAGGCCGCCGCACGGGCGCTGGCCCACGCCGTGCACCGCGCGGCCTGGCTGGCGAGGCCCGCCGGGACATTCCCGGACCTGGACGGCCTGGAAACGGAGCGGGCCCGTACGGTCGTAGCGGACCACCTCGCCGCCCACCCCGACGGCGGCTGGCTGGACCCGCGCACCTGCGCCGACCTGCTGGGCTGCTACGGCATCCCCCAGATCCCGTGGGCCTGGGCCGCAACCGAGGACGACGCCGTCCTGGCCGCCGACCGGCTGCGCGGTGCCGACGGCCGGGTGGTCATGAAGGCCCACTGGCCCGGGCTGGTGCACAAGAGCGAGCAGCACGCCGTCCACCTCGACCTGCGAGGCGATTCGCAGATCCGGTCCGCCTTCCGGGACCTCAAGACCCGCTTCGCCGGGCTGATGACCGGTGTCGTGCTGCAGCCGCTCGCCGCTCGCGGCACCGAGCTGTTCGCCGGCGTCGTCCAGGACCAGGTCTTCGGTCCCCTCGTCCTGTTCGGGCTCGGCGGCACGGCAACCGAGGTGCTCGCCGACCACGCCGCCCGCCTCGCTCCGCTCACGGACCACGACGTACACGACTTGATGACCTCCCCGCGCTGCGCCCCGCTCCTGTTCGGCGCGCGCGGCGACGGACCCGTCGACCTCGGCCGGCTGGAGCAGCTGCTGCTGCGGCTGTCCCGCATGGCAGCGGACCTGCCGCAGCTCGCCGAGGCCGACTTCAACCCGGTTCTGGCGACACCGGACGGTGTCACCGTGCTGGACGCGCGGATCCGGCTGGTGCCGTGCAGGCCACAGGACCCCTATCTGCGCCGACTCCGGTGAGGAGGGAACAGACATGATGCACAACAAGGTCGGCTCCGTCATGACCACGGATGTCGTCCATGCCGATTACGGCACCCCGTTCAAGGAGGTCGCGAGGTTGCTCGCGGACCACCGGATCAGCGGACTGCCGGTGATCGACGAGGACGACAAGGTCATCGGCGTCATCTCCGAAACCGACCTGGTGGCGCGCCAGGCGGCCACGCCCGGCCGTTACGAACGGCGCCTCGCCAGGCTGACGCGCGGTGTCCGGCGTCAGGCCGCGAAAGCGCACGCCCGCACCGCCGGCCAGCTGATGACGCGGCCGCCGGTCACCTCGCACGCCGACGACACCATCGCCGAGGCCGCCCGCACCATGACCCAGCGCCAGGTGGAACGGTTGCCGGTGCTCGACGAGGCGGACCGGCTGGTGGGCATCGTCACCCGCCGCGATCTGCTCCAGGTCTTTCTGCGCCCGGACGCGGAGATCCGCACCGAGGTGATCGAGGACGTACTGGTGGACACCCTGGGGCTGCCGCCCCGCGCCGTCGACGTGTTCGTGGTCGAGGGCGTCGTGACGCTCACCGGTCACGTGGAACGCAAGAGCGAGAAGGCCATGGCCCTGTTGATGACCGCGCGGATCGACGGTGTGGTCGGGGTCGTCGACGAGCTCACGTACCGACTGGACGACGCGCGTCTGCGCACCGGAGAGCCGCAGGCGCGGCGCGGCACGGCCGGCGACCGGCCGCGCCGGCCGTGAGAGGAAGAGGAGGTGCGACGCCATGACCGGCACCGTGTTGGTCACCTACGGAACCACGAACGGGTCGACGGCAGGCATCGCCGAAGCCGTCGCCGACGTCCTGCGGAAGGGCGGGTTGACGGTCGAGATCCTGCCCGCCCGGTCCGTCGCGAGTGTGGCGTCGTACGACGCCGTGGTGGTCGGTGGTGGACTGTACGCCGGACGCTGGCACAAGGACGCCCGTCGGTTCGTCCGCCGATACCGCCGCGACCTGGCAAAGCGCCCGGTGTGGCTGTTCAGCAGCGGCCCGCTGGACGCCACGGCCTCGCAACGGGACATCCCGCCCGTGCCCGGTGTGCAGAAGGCCGTCGTCGAACTCGACGCCAGGGGACACGTCACCTTCGGCGGTTGTCTCGAGGAGAGCGCGAAGGGATGGATCGCCCGGATGATCCTCCGCGACGGAAAGGGCGGGGACTTCCGCGACTTCACGGCGATCGAGACATGGGCGGCACATGTCGCCGACGCCCTGACCCACGGATGAGAACCGGTCCCTGTGCCCGCGACCGCTCGCTGCGCTGTCCATGGCCCGAGTGCGGGAAAAGCCGGGCTTGCGGTGAACGACGCGCCGTCGATCGAGCCGCCACCGTGCGAGGACTCCGGCACACCGTGGGGACGCCCTGATTCCGGAACCTGAGTGTCGGCGGCGGTCGCCGCTCCCTCGATCCACAACACCCAGCCATGGTCCGGGTTCCTCTCATGAGTCCCATCCGACCCTCTGCCGCATCTCGGGGGACCTCATTCGGCGCGCAGGGTCTGGTCAGGTTCGGCCTGTACGTGCTCGGCGCCGTCTCCGCGATGTCGGCCGCCCGGACGTTCAAGAAGCCCGGCGACCGCTGCGGCCAGACCATGCCGTCCCTCATGGAACTGCCGCCCCACCGCCTGCCCGCCCCGCGCGGTACCGGTGACGCTGTGGTCCTCCGCACGCGCCTTCGACCTGGGCCGCACGATCGCCCCCGTCTCCGACCCGCTGGGCTCCGACCGGTGCATCACCGTCGGCGTACTGTCGGCGCAGGCCGCCCGGAGACCTTCGTCACCACCCTCGGACAGGTCGCCGCCGCCGAGGACCCTGAACAGCCGACGCAGGCGCTGAGGGCCGTGACCCACCCCGGCGGCCCCCACGCCGGAGAGCCGGTGTTCACGGCGCCCACCATCGCGGCTCTGCTGGGCTACTTCGTGTACGCGCTGCAGTGCGGGCCACGGTGGTGCTCCTGCGCCGGGAGACCGGAACCTGGAGACGGCCGACGATCGCCTTCGCCTGTCTGACGGTCCTGGCCTGGCTGATGGCCTACCCGGCCCGAACGGCCACCACCCTGGTGAGCCGGTGAGCCGTCGACCTCCAGCATGATCGGCCCGGCGGCATCCGGCTGCTCCCGCGCCACCAGCACGGAGCACGGTCCGTGTGTGCCGCCGGGTGCACCGCCGTCGACCCCGCGAGCAGCCCCACAAAGCCCCCATGCCCGCGATCCGACGAACACCGGCTCCGCCGCACGCGACTGTGCCTCCAGGACCGTCAACGGCTCGCCCGCCACCGGGCCTCACGAGCCGCCATCTCCACCGCGGCGAGACTCGGAGCCGAGCCGTCCACTCCCACCACCAGGCCGCCGCTCACCCGAGCCTCCCTTGCTCACTGCCTGCCTTTCACCAAGCCCCACCCGGGCGGTGCGCTGCCGCCGGAGGACCGAGCGGCCGAGCGTGGTGCATCGGCATCCTGACACCCTCGGCGTGAACGGCGTCCGCCCGAAGTCCGGATTGTGGCGCTCTGGAACTGCCGCCACGATGAAGACATGGCTGTCCTTCGCCCCGCCGGCCGGTTCGACGCCTTCCGCGCACTCTCCGAGCGGCGTGGAAGAGCCGGTGAGCGGCTGGTCGAGCGTCTGGCCCGCACCGGAGAAGGCTCGGCGGACGGCCCCGAGAGCTGGGCCCCGGCGGTCGCCGCCGGCCTCGGCCTGCCTGCCGCCGCCGCACTCGGGCCGGCCGCCTACTACGCGGACCTGGTCGCACCGCACGGCCGCCGTCACGTCCGGGTCTGCTCGGCGACGGCGTGCTTCGCGGCGCAGTCGGGGCGGCATGTCACCCAGGTCGAGCAGGAACTGGGTGTCACCGTGGGCGCCGTCTCACCGGACGGAGGGACATCGCTGCAGACCGTCCGCTGTCTGGGGTACTGCTACGCCGGCCCCGCCGCACTGGACGGGGCCACGCCCTGCACGGGACCTGCGCTCGCCGCCCGACTGGCAGGGCGCGAGCCACGGTCCGCTCCGCGGATCCCGGCGGCCGACGACACCGGCGACCCCGTGCTGCTGGCAGGGGTGGTCGCCGGTGCGCCGGCGTGGCAGGTGTGGCCGGGGATCGTGACGGCCGGCAGCCCCGGCCGGGTCCACGGGGAGGTGGCCGCCTCCGGGCTGCGCGGACGCGGGGGAGCGGGCTTCCGGGTGGCGGCGAAATGGGAGGCGGCAGGCCGGGCACCCGGCACCGTGGTGGTGGCCAACGGGGACGAGGGGGATCCGGGGTCGTACGCCGACCGGTTGCTGATGGAAGCCGACCCGCGGCGGGTGCTGGAGGGCTTGGCGCTGGCCTGCTTCGCCTGCGGCGCCCGCCGGGGCCTGGTACTGGTCCGCTCGGAGTATCCGCGCGCGCTGGCACGGATGCGGGAAGCGGTAGGGGAGGCCTATGCCGACGGCCACTTCGGCCCTTCCGTGCACGGCACGGACACGGCCCTGGACGTCGAGGTGGTGCAGGGCGCCGGATCGTACGTCGCCGGTGAGGAGACCGCGCTGATCGCGAGTCTGGAAGGGGACCGGGGCTGCGCCCGGCCGCGTCCGCCGTACCCGACCGCGCGCGGGCTCTGGGGCGCGCCGACCGTGGTGAACAACGTGGAGACCCTCGCAGCCGTCCCCTGGATCGTGGCCCGGGGCGGCGACGCGTACGCCCGGCGCGGGACGCCGGAGGAGACCGGGACGAAACTGGTCTGCCTCTCGGAGCGGTTCGCCCGGCCGGGGGCGTACGAGGTCGAGCTGGGCACCTCGCTGCTGCGGATCGTCACCGAACTGGGCGGCGGTATGAAGGACGGCAGCGAGCCGACCGCCCTCCAGGTCGGCGGACCACTGGGCGGATTCCTCGCCCCGGACGCGCTGGACGTGCCGCTCACCACGGCCGACCTGGCCGCCCGCGGTGCCGCACTGGGCCATGCCGGACTGGTCGCCTTCGACCAGCACGTGGCGCCGCAGGACGTGCTGCGGCACGTGTGGGAGTTCGCGGCGGCGGAGAGCTGCGGCGCCTGCTCCCCCTGCCGGGTGGGCTCGCGCCGCGGTCTGGAGCTGGCCGGGACCGGCACTCCGCCCGGTGCCGAGTGGGGACGGCTCGCGCATGTACTGGCCGAGGCGAGCCTGTGCGCGTTCGGGCGGCGCATCCCGCCCGCCGTGCACAGCCTCGCCCGCGTCCACGGCGACCGACTGGCGGGGTGGGAGCCATGACCGGAACCGAGATCCAGGTCGACGGCACGAGCGTTGCCGTGCCCGAGGGAGCATCCCTGCTCGCGGCCGTGCGGGCGGCCGGGAGCGACCTGCCCGCCCTGTGCTCCGACGACCGGCTCAGCCCGGCCGGCTCCTGCCGCACCTGTCTCGTACGCGCCGCCGGGCAGACCGTGGCGGCCTGTGTGACCCCGGCCGCCCCCGGTGTCCACGTCGAGACCGCGACCGACGACCTCCGGCAGCTGCGCCGGGAGGCGGTGGAGGTCATCGCCTCCGCACTGCCGCCCCGCGCCCTCGCCGACGGCAACCCCGGTGAACTGGCCGAGGTCTGCCGGTCGATGGGCATCGGCCCCGACACCGCACAGGGTGCCGGAGGCCGGGGCGGGGACGACTCCCACCCCTACGTCCAGCTGGACCGGGACCTGTGCATCGCCTGCGGCCGGTGCGTCCGCATGTGCGCCGAGGTGCAGGGCACCTTCGCCCTGACCCTGGTCGGCCGGGGCGCCGACACCGTGGTCGCGCCCGGCACCGGCGGGCCCTGGGCCGAGTCGGACTGCGTCGCCTGCGGCGGCTGCGTGGACACCTGCCCCACCGGCGCGCTCACCGAACCCGGCCCGGCGCGCGGACTCACCTCCGCCCACCGGCCGCCGGCGACCCGTACGACGTGCGGCTACTGCGGTGTCGGCTGCGCCCTGGACGTCGTCACCGCCGACGGCGAGGTCACGGCCGTACTGCCCGCCCGTGACGGCCCGGTCAACCAGGGCCACGCCTGCGTCAAGGGCCGCTTCGCCCACGGGTATCTCACCTCCCCCGAACGGCTCACCCGGCCCCTGCTGCGACGTGACGGCCGTCTGGAGCCCGTCAGCTGGGACGAGGCGCTCGGGCATGTCGCCCGAGGGCTGCGCGCGGCCGTCGCCGCCTGTGGCCCGGACGCCGTTGCGGCGATCTCCTCGGCCCGTGCCACCAACGAGGAGAACTACCTCGTCCAGAAGTTCATGCGGGCCGTCATCGGCACGAACAACGTGGACAACTGCTCCCGTCTGTGCCACTCCCCGTCCGCTGCCGGTCTGACCGCCTCTTTCGGCCTGTCCGGCGGCACCGACAGTTTCGACGACGTCGAGCGGTCCGACTGCCTGCTCGTGGTGGGGGCCAACCCCGTCGAGGCCCACCCGGTGGTCGGGGCACGGCTGCTGCGGCGCGTGCTGCACGGGGCCGAGCTGGTGGTCGCCGACCCGCGCGCCGTGGGCCTCGCCGCGCACGCCGATGTGCATCTGAGGCCCCGCCCGGGCACCAACGTGGCGCTCTTCCACGGGCTCGCCCACGTCCTGCTCGCAGAAGGCCTGACCGACGAGGCGTTCCTGCGGGAGCGGGCCACCGGCCTGCCGGAGCTCGCCGAGCTGCTGGCCGACTATCCGCCGGACCGGGTCGAGGACATCACCGGTGTGCCCGCCGCCGACCTGATCGCCGCCGCCCGGCTCTACGGCGGGGCCCGAAGTCCCGCAATCGTCTACGGCCTGGGGGTGACCGAGCACCTGCACGGCACGGACGGGGTGCGGACGCTGGCCAACCTGGCGATCCTGCGCGGTGCCGTGGGCACCGACAGAGGGCACGGAGTCAATCCCCTGCGCGGCCAGAACAACGTGCAGGGCGCCTCCGACATGGGCGCGCTGCCCGACCTCCTGCCCGGCTACGGCAAAGTGACCGACCCGGCGGTGCGGGCCCGGGCCGAGACGGTGTGGGGCGGCCCGGTACCCGAGCGGCCCGGCCTGCGCATCCCGGACATGTTCGCCGCCGCGCGGGCGGGACGGCTGCGGGCACTGTGGGTCATCGGAGAGGACGTGTGCGCCACCGACCCGGACGCGAACAAGGTGGCCGAGGCCCTTCGGGCGTGCCCGCTCGTGGTGTGCAGCGAACTGTTCCTGTCCGGGACCGCACGCCGTGCCGACGTGGTGCTGCCCGTCGCGTCCTGGCTGGAGAAGGACGGCACCTTCGTCAACTTCGACCGCCGGTTCCAGCGGGTCCGCCCCGCCGTGCCCCCGCCGGGAGAAGCCCGCAGCGACTTCGACGTCGTGCACGCCGTCGCGTCGGTGATGGGCGCCGACCTCGGCTGCCCGACGCCGGCCGCCGCCCTGGCCGAATGCGGTCGCATCGCGCCCCTCTTCGCGGGCCTGTCCCACGACCGGCTGGACCGGGAAGGCGCTGTGCCGTGGCCCTGCCGGGACCCCGGCCGGCCCGGTGAGGCGAAGCTCCACCGGGACCGGTTCGCCACCGCCGACGGCCGTGCCCACCTGGCCGCGGCTCCCTACCTCCCGCCGGGCGAACACCCCGACGACGACTACCCGCTCATCCTCGTCACCGGACGGCGCTGGGCGCACTACAACTCCGGCAGCATGACCCGGCGCGGCGCCCACCTCGCCCTCGACCCCGTCGACCTCCTCGACCTCCACCCCGGCGACGCCCACCGCTACGCCGTGCGCGACGGCGAACCGGTCACGGTGGAAAGCCGGCACGGCAGGGCCCGCCTCATCGCCCGCGTCGGCGAGCAGACCGCGCCCGGCCAGGCCTTCTGTTCCTTCCACTTCCCGGCGAGCGGGGTCAACCGCCTCACCTCCGGCCACGCCGACACCGTCACGTCCTGCCCCGAGTACAAGGTCACGGCGGTCCGCGTGGTCGCCTCGTGACGGAGAGGGAGGACGGCCGCTCCGAGTCGGGTACCCGGGCTCCCGTGCACACACCCGCAGGCAGGGGCGGCGAACCGCCGGTCCCCGGCACCCTGGACGGCCCTGTGGTCCAGATGCTGCCGACCGGGGAGGTCTTCACGGCGCTGGGCACCTCGCCGCGTGGACTGACCTCGGCGGGCGCGACGGCGCTGCAAGCCCGCCTGGGCCCCAACGAACTTCCCTCCGCGCACCGCAGACGGGTGTGGCGACAACTGGCCGGCCAGTTCACCGACTTGTTCGCCCTCGTCCTGCTCGTCGCGTCCGCGATCACCTTCCTGGCCTACGGGCTGCAGGACCCACGGGACGCCGGCACGCTGCAACTCGCCGTGGCGATCCTGTGCGTGGTGGTGCTGAACGCCGCCATCGGCTTCGCCCAGGAGTACTCCGCCGAGCGGACGGCCGAGTCGCTGCAGGCGATGGTCAGACACACCTGCCGGGTGCTGCGCGACGGGGAGAGGCAGGAGGTGCCCTCGCGGGAGGTGGTGCCCGGGGACGTGGTCGTCCTGGATGCCGGGGACGCGGTGCCCGCGGACTGCCGTCTGGTGGAGGCGCACGAGGTCTCCGTGAACAACGCGGCGCTGACGGGGGAGAGCGACGCGGTCGGCCGCACGGCCCACCCCGCGGCCGCCGGCCCGGTCCTCCGGGCCCGCAACTGTGTGTTCATGGGCACCGACGTGGTGGCCGGTTCCGCGAAGGCCGTGGTGTTCGCCACCGGTACGGCCACCGAGTTCGGCAAGATCTTCCGGCTGACGGCCGCGGCACCCCGGCAGCGGACCCCGCTGCAGCGCCAGGTCGCCCTGATGGCCCGCAGGGTCGCGGGGACGGCCCTGGCGATCGGTGCGCTGTTGCTCCTGGTCCGTCTTCCGACCGGGCAGCCGTTCGTCGAGAGCTTCGTCTTCGCCCTCGGCGTCATGGTCGCGCTCGTCCCCGAGGGCCTGCCCGCGACCATGTCGGTGTCCCTGGCGATCGGCGTACGGCGCATGGCCCGCCGGCACGCCCTGGTCAAGCGGCTGCTGGCGGTGGAGGCACTGGGGTCCACCACGGTGGTGTGCACGGACAAGACGGGGACCCTCACCCGGGCCGAGATGACCGTCGTACGGGTGTGGGCCGGCGGGACGGAACACGCCGCGACCGGTGTGGGCTACGCGCCCGACGGCGAGATCACTGACCCGGAACCGGTGCGCGGGCTGCTGCGGGCGGCGGCCCTGTGCTGCAACGCCCGGTTGGTTCCGCCGTCGGACGGGGCTGGCTGGCGGGTGCTGGGCGACACCACCGAGGGGGCGCTGCTCGTCGCCGCGGCGAAGGCCGGGCTCGACCTGGCCGCCGAAGAGGCCGCGGCGCCGCGCGTCGCGGAGTATCCCTTCGACTCGGGCCGCAAGCTCATGAGCACCGTGCACAAGGACACCGACGGCGGTGGTTACCGCGTGTACGCCAAGGGCGCACCGCAGGAACTCCTCGACCGTTGCACCGTCGCCGACGGGGTGGGGGAGCGCCGCCCGTTGACCGACGCGCTGCGGGCCGAGGTCATCGCCGCGAACGACGCGCTGGCCTCCCAGGGACTGCGCGTACTGGCAGTGGCTTGGCGGCCGGTGCCCGACCCCCGACCGGGCCGGGCGACGGCCGAGTCGGAGCTGACGCTGCTGGGGCTCGTCGGGATGCTGGACCCGCCGAGGCCCGAGGTCAGCGACGCGGTCGCCGCCTGCCGACGGGCCCGCATCCGGATCGTGATGGTCACCGGGGACCACCCGCTGACCGCCGAGGCCGTCGCCCGAAGGGTCGGCATCGTCACCGGACCCGCCCCCACCGTGGTGACCGGAGCCGAGTTCGAGGCGCTGGACGACGACGACCTGGACGCGTTGCTCGACCGGCCGGTGGAGCTGCTGCTGTGCCGGGTCAGCCCCGAGGACAAGATGCGGGTCGTGGCCGGCCTGCACCGGCGGGGCGAGGTCGTCGCGGTCACCGGCGACGGCGCCAACGACGCCCCGGCCCTCAAGCACGCCGACATCGGCGTGGCAATGGGCTCCTCCGGCACCGATGTCGCCAGGGAAGCCGCGGTGATGGTGCTCCTCGACGACTCGTTCGCCTCCATCGCCGCAGCGGTGCGGCTGGGCCGATCGGTCTACCAGAACATCCGCAAGTTCCTCGTCTACCTCTTCAGCCACAACATCGCCGAACTCGTCCCGATCCTCGCGGCGACCTTCGCCGGCTTCCCGCTGGTGCCCATCAGCGCTGTGCAGATCCTCGCCATCGACCTCGGCTCCGACGTCCTGCCGGCCCTGGCCCTGGGCGCCGAGCCGCCGGAACCCGACGTCATGGACCGCCCACCACGGTCACGGAAGGAACAGCTGTTCTCCAGGGCCGTCATGGGCCGCATCCTGTTCCTGGGCGGCATTCAGGCGATCGGTGTGACCGCCGTCTTCTTCTGGCACATCCATGCCTCGGGGATTCCGTATTCCGAGTTCACCGAGGACAACACCGCCTACCGGGAGGGGATCACGATGGTCCAGGCCGGAATCGTGGTCAGCCAGTTCTTCAACGCCCTCGCGGTGCGCACCGAACGGCAGAGCCTTTTTCGTATCGGTGCCCTGTCCAACCCCTGGCTGCTGGCCGCCGGCTGCTTCGGCATCACCGTCATGGCGGGCATCAGCTACCTTCCCCCGCTCCAGGCCCTGTTCAACACCGCCCCGCTGGACCTCGGCGACTGGGCCGTCCTCGCCGGTCTCGGCGCGCTGCTCCTGGTCGCCGAAGAGCTCAGGAAGGCGTGGATGCGTCACCGCCGGCGCACGGACCCGAAAGGAGGGTGGCGATGAGAGTGATCATCGTCGGCTGCGGACGGGCTGGTTCCCTGCTCGCCGCCCAACTCGCCACCGAGGGCCATGACGTACGGATCGTGGACCGTGCGGCCAGGACCCGCAGGCTGCTGCCCGCCGGTTTCCCGGGCCGGTTCCACGAAGGCAACGGATACAGCCGTACGGTCCTCGAGGCCGCCGGAATCGAGCACGCGGACGCGTTCGTCGCCGTCACCTCGGGCGACAACAGCAACATCGTCAGCGCGCGGACGGCCAAGGAGACCTACCGGGTGCCGATCGTCCTCGCCCATGTCTACGCCCCTCGCAGCGCCGACATCTGCCGCGAACTGGGTATCCCCACCATCGCCAGTGTCCGCTGGACGGTGCACCGGATCCACCAGATGCTGCTGCACCGCCACCTCACCCCCGATCTCGCCTTCGGCAATGGGGAGACACTGTTGATCCGCTCACAACTGCCCGGCTACCTCACCGGGCGGCGCCTGACCGAGCTCGATACCGACGGCGAGATCCGCGTCATCGAGGTGACCAGGGCGGGCCGCTCACTCGTCCCCGCGCACAACACCCCGGCCGAGCCGGGAGACCTGGTCACCTTCGCCGTCGCCGCCACCTCGCTCGGTCGGCTGCGCGGCTTCCTGGACAAGGAGCTGGGTACGTGAAGGCTCTCATCGCCGGCGCCGGACGCCTGGGCACACAGATCGCGCAGGTCCTCGCCGCCGCTCGCAACGACGTCGTCCTCGTCGACATCGACGACGACCGCATCGCCGAGCTCGAAGGTCGGCTACCTGTGCGTCTCCTGGCCGGGGACGCCTGCGAACCCGCCTTTCTCGAGCATGCCGGGGCCCTCACCGCCGACCTCGTCATCGCCACCACGGGCAACGACGAGGACAACCTCGTCATCAGCTTCCTCGCCAAGCGGCGGTTCGCCGTGCCGCGCGTCGCCGCCCGCGTCAACGACGCGGAGAACAGCTGGCTCTTCGACCAGAACTGGGGAGTGGACACCGCGGTCCCCGCCGCCACGCCCCTGATCTCCCTCATCGAGGAGGCGACCGGGGCCACCGACACCGTCGCGCTGTTGCGGCTGAGCAAGGCGGGTGTCGACGTCATCGAAACCGCCATCACCGCGCAGTCCCGTGCTGCGGGCCGCGTACTCGCCGAAATCTCCCTCCCCGAGGGCACGGTCGTCGCGACCGTCGTCCGGGAGGGACGGCCCACGGTTCCCGCGCCCGGGATGCGGTTGCGACCCGGCGACGAACTTCTCGTCGTCTCCCACGCTGCCACAGAGCAGGAGATCCACGCGGCCTTTCAGTAGACGGAGACTCGCCGGTCAGGGCTGGACGTCGAGTACGTCCGGCACCGGGCGTCGCGGGGTGCTGGGGCCCTTGGGGCCGTATCCCAGGCGGAGCACGATTGTGCGCTGTGCATGGACGGGGCGGCGTCGTGCGCGAGAGCCGCCACCCGCTCGTCCGGCAGGGTCTGCTGGTTCACAGGAGGGCCTCCTGCTCACTGCTCGGCCGGGGTGATGCGGCGTCCGGTCAGGCGGGTGGGCCGGATGGACACCCACGTCTCGCGTCCGCCCCCGGCCCACGGCGCGGTGTGGGCGCGTTCGGTCAGCCGCCGCACCTCGTCGGGCCCGGTGACCAGCCGGGCGGGGCCGACGGCGAGCACGCTCCAGCCCTGGCTCATGGCGTCGTCCACGTGGTCGACCTCGAAGGCGACCTCCGACCCCACGGCCGCCGCGGGCACGGAGTCGGGAGCGGTGCGGAAAGCGATCGCGTCGTCGACGACCTCGTAGTTCACCGGGACCACCGCCGGCCCCTC
>NZ_JBSGHG010000019.1:0-123524 GCF_053604275.1 Streptomyces sp. NPDC004051
CGGTGCTGACGATCACGTCACCCGCGCTGGCCTGGGAGTGTCACTACCGGCAACGACAACTACTTACCGTCACCACCGAATGTGAGGCAGAGCCGTTAAATTGACACACCCACCGCTGACTGGGGTGATGTGAGCTTCGGTGCGGGTCTGCTGCGTAGGTTTTCGTTGCTCTGACACAGGAGTACAACGGCAACGTCACCAAGTCGACGGCACCCAATGGTGCCGTCTCCGCCGCGGTGTACGACGACGCGGATCAGACGCCGGCTGAACCAGCGGCCGGGATGCACTTCCGGGTGGGGCTGAGCTGACAGAGCGTCACTGTCCAGATTTATGCCGGGATGCCCGAGTGGGTGGGTGAAAGTGGGTGTTCGGGGTGGGATGCTGCAGGCAGAACCCCGGCCCGATTCCAGCGGGCCGGGGTCTTCATGCTGTGCCGGGGTGGCGGTCGGGTCAGCGTCCGCCGTGTTTGCCGAAGTGGTGAATGACGCGGAAGCTGCCCACCACTCCGTGCTTGACGAAGACGCTTCCCCTGACCTGGCGGGGGTGCACGCCGTCGCTGGAGCTGTGCGGTCCGACGGTGGCGATGGGGGCGCCGTTGTCGCAGGTGGCTCCGCGGAAGACCTCGACGGTCCGCTTGCTGTCGTTGCGGATGTTCAGGCTGCGGGAGCCCAGGCCGCTCACGATGGTGACACAGTCGCCCGGGTGGGCCGAGTAGGAACGCTCGTTGATGTGGATCCGGCCTTCGAAGCCCTTTCCTTCGTGGTCCTTGCCCTCGTAGTCCTTGTCCTCGTAGTCCTTGTCCTCGTAGTCCTGGCCGGATTCGCCGCCCAGGGGGGCCGAGGCGGGGGCGGCCGCCTGCTGGACCGCGGGGGCGGCCTGGGCCGGCTCGTAGGCGGACGCCGAGGCGTAGGTGATACCGGTGGCGGCCAGGGCCGCGGCGGCCGCGACGGCCGCGGTGACGACGTTGGGACGGGTCTTCATCACGTGCTTCTCCTGCCTTGAGGGATCGGCTGGCTAACCGACTCGTGATGAACGTACTGACCACTTCCCACATCTGTCATATCGAGAGATAAGGGGAAGTCAGCAGATTGACTCCAATCGGGTTATAGGAGGATGCCTGTGTGCCGTGTCATGGCGTACTGACAGACAGCCAGATGATTTTTCCTGTAGTGGACTTGATGCCCCGGTACGCTGTCCGGGGGACTTTCCCGGTGCCTGCTCACCCGCAGCCGCGGCGTGTCGTTCGTTGACACATCAGGTGAAACCGTTCTTCCCGTGGTGCTGCCGGGCGGCGGGCGGGGTGCCCGAGCGCGCGGGCAGGCCCATGGCGCGGTGCCGTCTGCAGGGTGACGTTCCCGCAGAACGTCCCGGTGGAGGCGAAAACCTGAGCCCGGCTCCAGGTCCTCGTCACCGGGCACCCGCGGCCGGCCGGCGGGCCCACGCGAGTGCCCCGAAGGCGTGCTCGCCACCCGCAACGGGCTGTGCCCACGGTGACGGGGGCGGCTCGCCCGGCGAACCGGAACCCGGCTCACCGGGTCCCCGCGCGCCACCGCGCGAACAGGCCAGGGACATGATGCCCTCCGCCGCGAACCGAACGCGGACACCCGGGGCCGGCGTGTCCGATGCCCGGCCCCTTCGCGCTCTCCCGCTCACCCGTCCGCCCCCTTCGCCGGCCGGTGCAGAGGCCGTCGAAGGGGGCGATGAGGCAGGCCGGCTGCTGCCTGGTGTGCTGGAGTTCCTCGGGCGGTTGGCCGGTGCTGTGGGGTCGGCAGCCGCGGTGAAGGCCGGCAAGTGCAGCATCATCCGCGGGTGGGGCAAGGCGGAGCGCCGGCGGTGGGGAACGGGCCCGTCGAGGCGCAAAGGCCCAGGCCGGTGGTGGCGACGTCGTTGGGGATGTGCTGCGTGGTGTCGTGGATCGCCATGCCCGCGGTGACCAGTCGTGCGTTTTGCGGCCCCCGCCCCGGACGGCCCGGCGGGAACGTTCCGGGACGAGAACAGGGGAGCTGCCCTGGTAGCCACCTGACGACGGCCCGGGGCCCGCACCCGGCGGTGTGGGCCCCGTCCGGTGCCGGCCCGGCCGTAAGGACCTGTCTCATCGTGACCGCCGGCGTCTTCGGTCACGGTCGGGCTCCATTGTGTTCCCGTGCGGTGCCGAAGCCGCGGTTCCGTGGTGCAGTCGAGTCATGGTCCCGCCGCCCGCGCATGATCAAGTTTTTCCGGCACCTGCCCGGACCCGCGATCGCCCCTCCCGCCTGGCCGACATCGCGCTCGCCCTGCTGCTTGTGGCCGCGGACGCGATCATCGTCGTCACCGGCACGGTCCTGCTCCTGGTGGTGGGCCTGGGCACCGCGCAGGCGCCGCACTCCTCCCCCACCGCACACTCCCGGGACGTCCCCTTCCTGGTGTGGCTCGTCGTCTGGGGCGTTCCGGCCGTGGCGGCGGTCGAGTCCGTCGTGCACGCCCGGCTCAGGATGCCGGTCACCGCCGTCGTGCAGGGCCTGTTCACGCTCGCCTGCACCTTCCTGGCCGTGGTGTGGACCCGCATGCTGCTGTCCTGACGCCCCCGCTCCACTCCCTCGGCATGACGGGCCCTACGGGCTCGTGCACGGTAAGCGGTGAGACGTCGAGTCCGGTTGGCTGATCATGGCCGGGTGGTGGGAACCCGACACGTGCGGTGATCATCAGCAATCAGCGGGGCACGGGTCTGGCTGTCGGAGTACTTGCTGAACTCGTCGAGGAGGTCGGCTCGTTGCGGCAGGAGTGCCACCAGGCGAGGCTTGCCGCTCGCCCGCGCAACCGTGCCGTGGGCACCGGAGTGGCGCCGGCCGGGGCTGTCCTGTCCCTGCCCGATCCCGCCGACACCCGACGCTGCTCCTCCTGTTCCACACCCCAAGCACAGCAACAACCCACCGGCCAGTGGATCGGAACTCACGAAGCTTAGAGGTCTCGCGGATAGGCGCGGTTGGGAACACCGGCAACAGAACGGGCACAGGCCCCGGTGATCATGGAGTTGCGACGCTCGGTGATCACTGGGGAGACCTGTGCCCGCGCTTCCAACATGGCTGACCGAACCGCTCTGGGACCAATTCGCGGTCCTGCTGCCCGAGCGGCCGGAATACCACCCGGACCATCCGCTCGGCTGCCACCGCCGGCGCATCAGCGACCGGATCACCTTCGACAAACTGCTGCGCTTCGGCTGTCCTTACGAGGCGATCGCCGACACGACCTGCCCGGCCACCACGATCCGCAGCCGCCGCGACGAGTGGATACGACAGGGCGTCTTCGCCCGGCTCAACCAGATCGCGCTGGAGTCCTACGACCGGATCGTCGGCCTCGTCCTCGACCGGATCGCCGTAGACGGCTCCATCACCAAGGCGCCCGGAGGCGGCGAGGTGGCCGGGCGTTCCCCGGTCGACCGCGGCAAGCAGGGCCTGAAACGCTCGGGCATGACCGACGGATACGGCATTCCACTGGGCCGCGTCCTGGCCGGCGCCAACCGCCACGACTCCCCGCTGCCCGCCCCGACCCTGGACCGCCTGGATGACCTGGGCCCGCTGCCCGACGACGTCAGCGTGCACCTGGACGCCGGCTACAACTCGGACACCACCCGCACCCTGCTCACCGAACGCGGTCTGCGCGGCCGCATCGCGCACAAGGGCGAGAAGGCGCCCATCCAGGCCAGTCAGCGCTGGCACGTGGAGCGCACCCACGCCTGGCAGAACCCCTTCCACCGGCTCGTCCGCTGCTACGAGCGGCGTGCCACCGTAGTCGACGCCTTCTTCGACCTCGCCGACACGATCATCGCCGTGCGCAGCCTGATCCGGCGGGCATGGACAACCCACCGCTGGGACGAACGCCCGAACCGCCGGCCATGACCTCACCATCATCCGCGCCACACCTAAACGTCGCGCACCGCGAGCAGTTCGACCGCTGCCCCAGACGAATCCAGCAGTGGTGCAGCGGCAGAACGCCGGGGATCCGCCCGGTAGGCAGCGAGATCCTCGCTGGTGGGAAAGGTTATGAGGTGGGCCTCGACCTGATCGTCCAGAGTGCGCAGTCGGCGCTCAAGCCGCCCTCCATACTCGGCAAGGAGGGGCAGGACAGCGCCTTCATAAGCGTCGAAGGCGCCCAAGCCCCCTTCCGGTAGCCGCGCGAGCATCAAGTAGGTGACGGCCATGGCCCCCCTCATAGCGGTCCGTAACCGGCGCTCTTCTGAGCCTGGCTGGAGTACACGCCCTCAACGCCGCCTATCTGCGCGACCTCTTACATGGAGCGGCTTCGTGTCGCACACTGAGCGCTTCAGTCGGCGGGCTTCGCCAACTGAAGCGCCCAGCGCGGAGCGTGTCCGTTACCGTCTCGGTCCTGCTGCGGCGTACAGCACGGTGCCGGTCGCCAGCAGGGCCCACGCGGTCGCGGCGGAGGCCGTCGTAGCGGGGAAAATGATCATCCAGTTGCTCACCTCTCCCGCGACGCCGGGCGGAGCCGGGACGAGGAGGGTGAACGCGAGCCAGCCGATCGGCAGGGTCCATGCGAACTGGGCCCCGCAGAGCACCGCCCCGAGCGCGGCCAGGCCGACCAAGCCCGCGCTGTCGCGGACGACGAGCGCGGCCGGGGCGAGCTTGGCTCCCGCCGCCTGGACCGCCAGCAGCGCCGCCCCGGCGACCGCGCCGGCCAGCAGCACGTGCGCCGCCCGCCGGGGCATCCACCGGATCGCGGCCGTACGATCCAGCGCGGCGTCCTGCCCACCGAGCCCGACGGAAGCGGCCGCCACGTTCGCGGTCAGGATCAGGACCGCGGTCCCCAGGCTCATCGGGCCCGCGCCGTCATGGTTGAAGGTCCACGCCGCCAGCGCGACGAGCGCGACCGCTGCGGCCGAGGTGGGCACCTGTCGTGAACGGGCGTACAGGATCAGCCACCTCATGGCGACGCCTTCCCCGCCAACACCGAAAGCCCGTCGTGGACCGTGCAGGAGAGGGCGGCGGCGTGCACCTCGGCGATCCGCGAGCGTTGCTCGGCCGGTGACAACGCCATCAGCCGTTGCCAGGCGACGTCGGCGTCCGCCCATTCACGCTGCGAGTACGCGTAGGGGTCCGGCGTCTGCAGCGGTTTGAACTGGTGATCGCCCAGGGCCCAGCTCGCGGCGATGCTCTGTACGGGAATGTCGACCTGCCCCCCGCCCCCCCAAGGGGTGCGCGGTGCGCAGTTCGGTACCAGGCCCTGGGCGACCAGGAGACGGGTCAGTTCCGCCCCCGTCGCATGGGCGATCAGCGGGTCGTCGAAGTCGACCAGCACCGCGTCACCGGAGAGTTGGCGTTCGTCGCCGAGCGCGCGCAGCTGGGTGTCCTCCCGCACCGAGTTCGGTGCCTTGTTGCCCAGGGCGTCGTGCAGCACGCGCAGCGCGTCCTTGCCGCGCGGCGCGAGTTCGGGCAGGTGTGAGCGGTTCGCCTGCGTCACGCATACCGGTCCGTCGCAGACCAGGGTGGCGGCGGCCTTGTCGATGACGTAGGTGCCGCGCGGAGTGGCCGGGAGGATCAGCAGGGCCAGGGCCGCGCCGGCCAGGACGGGGGCCACCGCGAGCAGTCGGGCCCGGAGGGTCGCGGCCGACAGCAGTGCGAAACCGGTGGCGAGCAGGCCGAGCAGCCAGAGCGTCTGGCCGAGGTGGACGGAGCCGGACAGGGTCAGCAGCATCTCCCGCGGCTCCGCAGTCGCCGGGAACAGCAGGGCGAGCCGGTTCGGCGCGATGCTCGACGGCAGTGCCTCGTCATTGTTCGGCCGCAGGGAGAGGGCCGTCAGCAAGAGGAACACCGTCAGGGCCGGCGGGGTGAGTGCAGAGGGCACGGCCCGCGCGAGGCCCATGCCGAACACGGCCCCCGCGACGAGGGACAGCCCCGCCACCAGCGAGATCGGCAGCCAGCCGAGACTCGTGTAGGCGGTGGTGCCGAGAGCCACCCGGACTCCGCCCACGAGGACCAGGAGGCCGAAGCCGGACGCCAGCACGAGTGCCGTTGCGCCGGCCGGCAGCGCCGTACGGCGCCAGGCCGGCAGCGGCGTGGTCGTCAGCAGTTCGGCCATCCGCGAGCGGGAGTCGCGCAGCCCGTACACCGCCCCCAGGCCCACCACGAGCGGCCACCAGAAGCTCAGCAGGTACCGGGTCCACAGGGCCATGGAGGTCCACTGGGCCGTCCATCCCGCGTCACCCTGCCACCAGATCCCGTCGATCAGCAGGAGGACCGCCAGGCTGCCCGCCAGGACGACGATGCCGGGCCACGGGGCGATGGAGCGCTTCAGCTCGATGCGCAGGACACGTGCGTTCACCAGGTGCCTCCCAGCTGCTCGGAGTCCTGGAGCAGCGCCGAGTAGCCGCGCTCCAGGGGGCTGCCGCCCGGGTATTCGGGGCCGCCCGCCGCAGCCAGGTCGTCCGGCGTGCCCTGGAAGACGAGGCGGCCGTCGGCGAAGAGCACCACGTCGGAGCAGGCGGCCGCGACGTCCTCGACCAGATGGGTGGAGACGAGCACACACGTGTCGCGGCCCAGTTCCTGCAACAGCTCGCGGAAGCGCAACCGCTGCGCCGGGTCCAGGCCGACTGTCGGCTCGTCCAGCAGCAGCACCGCGGGATCGTTGACGATGGCCTGAGCGATGCCGGCCCGCCGCACCATGCCGCCGGACAGGGTCTTCATCCGCTGGTCGGCGCGGTCCGCCAGGCCCACCCGTTCCACGGCCCGCTGGACGGCTGCGGGGACGGCCGCCTTCGGAACCTCCTTCAACCAGGCCATGTACTCGACGAACTCACGCACCGTGAAGCGCTTGTAGTAGCCGAACTCCTGCGGCAGGTAGCCGATCCTGCGGCGCAGGGCCCGGTGGTCAGCCATCGGGCCCACGCAGGTGCCGAGCATCTCCAGTTCGCCCTCGGTGGGGCGCAGCACGGTGGCCAGCGTCCGGATCAGGGTGGTCTTTCCTGCTCCGTTGGGTCCCAGGAGGCCGTGGGTGCCGATGCCCAGGCAGAGGTCGAGTCCGTCAACGGCCATCTTCTTGCGTCCGACGCATACCCTCAGGCCGTTGGCCCGGATCTCCCAGGCATAGGTTTTCGGCGCGGTGTCGGCCGCGTTTGTGGTGGGCATCGTGCGGGGGTCCCTTTCGAAGGTCGACGATGGTTTCACAGCGTTGAGTACGCGTTTCTGCGGGTGATCACGGCGCCAATGCCGAGCGCGAGGAGCAACCCCCACACGGGCAGTTGGTCGGGCTGGAAAACAACTCGCAGGGCATGGGGGACGTGGCCGGTGATCCACGTGGGCGCCACAACGACGCCCCACGCGACCGCCAGCCCGGTGGCGGCGCGAGTCACGCCGACCACGCTGCCCAGCGCCAGGGCGGTGGAGGCGAAGGCCAGGGAGGGCAGCAGCCACTGCGCGGCCGTCATGGTTCCGGTCAGCCAGCCCCCCACCAGGAGCCCGGGCAGGACCACCACGAGAACCGCCGTGGTGCGCCTGAGGAGCAGGGGCAGGCCGGCTCGGGCGGTCGAGGCCGTCATTTCGTGCGCCGGGTCCAGGCCGCGCGACCACGATGCGGCGACACCACACAGCGGCAGCACGGGTGCGATCACCGACACGGGAGAGATGTCGCCGAAGAACGCAGGCGGGGCGAGCGAGTCCAGCAGCAGCGCCATCAGGGCAACGACGCCGGTCATGGCCAGCCACGGGGCCATGACCGGCGTCAGCCAGGCCGACAGCCACCTCGGGCGGCGTCGCCGCGAGGGTGCCCTGACGGCCGCGTCCAGCTGCGGTTCCAGACCGGCCCGGACGGTGTCGAGGAGCGTGGCGATGCCGGGCACCTCGGTGGCCACGGAGGCCGCCAGACGGCTCCGGCACATCGCGCACGTCTCCAGATGGGCCTCCAACGCCCACACCGCGTCCACGGCCATCTCCGTATCACCACGTGCGTAGTCGTCGAGCAGCCGCATCGACACGTGTTCTCCGCTCATGCCAGCGCCTCCCGCATCGCGATCCGGGCCCGGCGGGCGCGGGTCTTGACCGTGCCTTCGGGCAGTCTGAGCAGGACGGCGGTCTCCCGGACGGACAGCCCGTCGAGCACCATGGCCTGCAGGACCTCTCGAAGTTCCGGCGCCAGTCGCCGAAGAGCGTCACCGACGTCCCCGTCGACGGTCCCGGCCAGTGCCTCCTCCTCCGCCGCGGGCACCACCGCCCGCTCGGCGGCGGCGACCGGCGGCTCGGCATGGTGGGCACGGCGCCGGAACGCGTCGACGAGGCGGCGCGCCGCGATCGTCCACAGCCAGCCGACGGCCGTCCCGCCGACCGCGCTCCCGGCGAACGCGCCGGCCGCGCGCCACACCGCCAGATAGGTCTCCTGCATGACCTCGGCGACGATCTGCTCGTCCGCGCAGCGGCGGCGCAACCGCACAGCCAGCCACGGCGACGTGCGCCGGTACAACTCGTCGAACGCCCCGCGGTCACCTCTGGCCACCAGCCGGACGAGGCGCTCCTCGTCCAGCTCGTCCAGTGCTCTCACACGTGATCTCACACCAGCCAGACGCCCGATGATGCGCACAGGTTCTACGCCTTGCGTGATCCGCATCACAGTGTCACGCGTGGAGGATTCCGATCCCCGTGAACCCCGGTCGCCGGTTGCGATCCGGCTCGTGGCGAACCCTGGCGCCTCGTGGTGCTGCACCCTTCTCGGTGCAGCCCTGACCAAGTACGCCGACTGACTCGCAGTCGCAATCGATGCCGAAGGTCCAGCCCGCCAGCTGAAGTACTCACTCGCCAACCGAAGGGCTCAGTCACACCTGAGCTGACGAAGCCACTGCAACGGGACCGCCTACAGATCGAATTCCAGGTGCACGACGTCGGTGAACCCCACCTCCAGGCCGGTGGCGCGGCGGCCGCCGTCGCGGAAGTAGACCTCGCCCAGGGCCTCTGCGGCGAGGTCGAGTAGCTGCTGTTCGCCGGCGCCGGCGTCCTGGGCGTCGAAGAGGCGGGCCGCGCGCTGCGGGGGCAGGGCCAGGGTGAGGTGACGGATGCGGGCGTCGTCGGTGGTGCCGGGCGCGGCGGTGAAGCCGAACCGGGCCCGGGTATCGACGAGCAGACCCGTACTGGTGGCGGCCTGGCGGCGGGCGCGCTCGCGGACGCGGGGCTGCCACCGGGTCCGTACCGCGTCCTCCAGGCGTCGGGCGAGGTCGGCGCGGGGCCGGCGGATCTGGTCCTTGACGTAGCGCTCCACGGTGCGCTGGGAGACGCCGAGCAGGTCGGCCACCGCGCGGGTGGGCGCTGTCACGTTGTTGAGTGTGTGAGTGCCTGACGGTGTGTCGGGTGTGGTGGGGCCGGGGTCCGGCTCCGGACTCAGGCCGCGGCCGGCTGGCCGGCGACGCCGGTGACCTGGTCCCAGACGGCGAAGCGGATGGTCATCTCGGCTCGGCATTCGGAGGCGGTCATCAGGTGGCGGCGGGGCCGGAAGTGGGGTGAGATGCCGCTGAACGCGGACAGGAACCGCTGGGCTGCGCCGACGCTGCGGAAGCCCTTCATCACGCGTTCACGCTGCCGGGTGGGCTGGTGGCTGTAGGAGAGGTAGACGCTGTATCGGTGGGGCGTCCAGTCCCATTCGGCCCAGACCCAGGCCGCCACCGTGCCGTCGGGATCCAGACCGCTCTCGCGGCCGACGGCGGCCGCTAGCGGGCGCAGGCGCAGGGAGAGCACCCGGTCGAGGATGAGCGGCTGCGGGCCCGGCGCGGTCGGCAGCGCCTGGCCGGCGAAGTACAGGAACTTGGTGAAGAAGGACGGGCCGAATTGGGGAACCGCCTTGTGGAGCACCGTGTAGGCGTCCACCGCGCCCTGCTCGCACAGGGCCGTGACCGAGGCGGCGAGGACCGCATCCAGAAGGGTCCCGGCCGCCGGAATCTTCTGCAAGGTCCAGGGCCCGCTGCCGCCGGGTGTGCCGCTCTTGCCCTTGCCCCCTGCGTAGGTGGCGACCAGGGCCTCCTTGAACGCCTCACGCCGCAGCGCGTCGGTGACCATTGCGACCACCTCCGCCCGGCTGACTTGGGCATCACCGGCCTGGGTTGTGGGCGCAAGGCCTGCGGGCCACAGGGTGATCGACGCCCACCGCGCCGGGGCGTATGCGACCGCGTGGGCTCTGGGCGTCCCGTCTGGGTAGGTCTGCTTGTTCTTCGCCCACCAGTGGCCCAGTGCCGTCAGCGCCTCCTCGGGCGGCAGCCGCACCGCCATTTCCTGGTCCACCGCATCCGCCCGGCCCTGTCTGTTCATACCACCCCTCCACCTGGATACCCGCCCATCTCACCAGTTCCGAGGCGACGCAGATGAACAGCGGCAAGGTGCTCGGTGGCGGGGCGCCTCTGCGTGGGGCGGTCAGTCGACCGCGCGCAGTACCAGCCGTACAACACTCATGATTCCTCGCCCGACCCACCCAAGCAGTCCTGTCTCCACGGCCAGCTCGGCAGCGTCCGCGGCCGTATCCCCCCGGTCCGACTGGGAAGGGCACCGGGAACAGGAACGAGGCCAACGGCGCTTTTGCGCACCGCACTTCCTACACATCACCATGGCCTCATTCTCTCCCTGTCCCCGGACCGCCCGTACACGCCAAGCCCTGCCCGCCCGTCCGCCTTCTGCGGTCCGGGTTTAGAAGTCATCTCATTTGGCGAGTCTGCGGTAGCAGATGAGGGTGCAGGCGATGCTCGTGAAGGCCAGGAAGTGTTCGGCCTTGCGCTCGTAGCGACGGTGAAGGCGGCGGCAGCCGGCGAGCCAGGCCATCGTGCGTTCGATGGTCCAGCGGTGACGCCCCAGCCGCTGCGAGGTCTCGATGCCCTTGCGGGCGATGCGGTGCTGGATGCCCCGCTTGGACAGCCATCGCCGCAGGTGGCGGTAGTCGTAGCCCTTGTCGGCGTGCAGCTTTCCCGGCTTGCGCCGACGGGGTCCCCGCCGGGAGCGGATCGGCGGTATGCCCTGCACCAGCGGGATCAGGGCCTGGCTGTCGTGGACATTGGCCCCCGAGATCCCCACGGACAGGGGCAGACCGGTCCGCTCGGTGATCAGATGGATCTTCGACCCGTACGTGCCCCGATCGACAGGATTCGGACCTGTCAGCTCCCCCTTTTCAGGGCCCGCGTGTTCACCGAGTCGATCGCGCACCGCGACCAGTCCAGCTCGCCGCGGGCTCCGAGTTCGTCCAGGACCAGGCGGTGCAGCCTGGCCCACACCCGGGCCTTGGTCCACTCGGCAAACCGGCGGTGCGCCGTGGCCCCGGACGGCCCGAACGACGCGGCGGGCAGCTGCTGCCACGTGCAGCCCGACGTCGCGACGAACACGATCGCGGCCGGCACCTCGCGGTCGCCGTGCCGGCGCCGGCCGCCGCCCTGGGGCCGCGTCGGTGCCTCCGGCACCACGCGCTGGAACAGCTCCCACAACTCATCCGGCACCAGCCGCTCAACGATCCCTGCCACGGCCGACAGCCTACCCAGCCAAATGAGATGGTCTCTTACTCACTACCTGGACTGCTTCCTCCGGGACCCATACGTCCCAGTATCAAGCTGTCCTGACCACAGGGGAGAACTTCAACCCCGTCGCCTTCTGTCCGACATACATGTCAGGTCACGGGTCCTCGCGGGTCATCGGGGGCTCGGTGGGAGTCGGGATGGGCGGGCCGAACAGAACGGCCCGGGCCACCGAGGGGGTGAACACGGCGGTCAGCGGTGCGGACAGGCTGAGTACGGATCGGAAGGCGGCGCCAACCACGGGGTCGCCGGGGTAGCGGTCCTGGACCCGGCTCAGGTACCAGTGGGCCGCGCGGTCCGCGGCGCGGACGGCGACCGCGTTGCCGGTCGCGCCGGGCATGCGCTTGTCGGCTCCGGCCGAAATGTCCCACGCCTGCCGGGATGAAGACAGCAGCGCCCGTTGGACGCGGCGCGTCGTGGGCGTACGCCGCGGGCCGGCCAGGACGTCGCGGAGCGCGACCGCGTTCATGGCGGCGACGGTCATGCCCTGCCCGTAGATTGGGTTGAACGTGCACAGGGCGTCGCCGACTGCCAGGAATCCGGCCGGACGCCGACCGGGCAGGTCGTAGCGGCGCCGTACGTTCGCGGTGCGGCGGAAGCCGGAGACCGGTGACAAGGGTTCAGCCGTGCTCAGCCACCGGAACACGAGCGGGTGCGGCAGCTTCTTGGCATAGGCCGCGAACTGTTCCTCGTCCGTGGGCGGTTCGTCGCCGCGGAGGCCGGACAAGGTGACGAGGTGGGTGCCGTCTCCCAGAGGCAGGACGACGGCGCCGTAGGTTTGGGATGGATTGGGGACGATGTAGTAGCCGAGCGCGTCGGTGCCGAGGATGCCGTCCTTGTCACGGTAGACACGAGTGGCGTACGCGAGACCCGTGTCGATGGTCTCCTCGTGCGGGGCTTGCGCTCCGAGTGCTGTGAGCCACTGCGGGGCCTTCGTGCTCCGGCCGGAGGCGTCCACGACCAGGTCGGCCTCGACCGGCCGGGGCTCCGCACGCGCCGCGTCGCCGCGTTCGCGCAGCAGCACGCCACGCACACGTGAGGCGTCCCCCAGGAGACCGACGGCATCCGTGCCCTCCAACACGTTGATCAGCGGGTTGGCGAGAACCCGTCGCCGTACGAGGTGTTCGAGCTGCGGGCGGGAACCCGTATGGTAGTACGCCGATGCGGACAGTCGGCGGAACCAGCGCCCGTTCTGCCACTGCACCATGTCCGCGGGGATGCCCACCCGGGGCGCTCCCGCCTCCTGCAATTCCTGCAGGAATCCTGGTAGCAACGTTTCCAGAGCCGTCTGCCCTCCTTCCAGCAGGACGTGGATGTGCCGGCTCTGCGGCACACCGGGACGTGGCTCCGGTGCCTCGGAGAACCGGTCGCGTTCGACGACGGTCACCCGGTCCACGTGGGCGGCGAGGACGTGTGCCGCGAGCAGGCCCGCCAGGCTGCCGCCGACGACCACCGCATGGCGTCCGCCCCAGGTGCTGCCCGACTTCACGTTCTCCTGCGCAGCGTGCATCGGTTCCGCTCCCCTGTCTGGTACATCGTGAGAAAAGCACCAGTATCGCGTTTCGTGGGAGGTGGATGATTGTGTTTCGGCTCTTCTGGGACCGCGTTCCGATGACCGGTTCGGTCGGTGCGATCATCCGCTCCCCGATACAAGGCGGCTCCGTGACTGGCTGTTCTCGATCCGTCCGTCTGGTCGGTCCGCGTATGTCTTCGGCGTGACCGACGGCGACCCCGAGGACGGAAGCTGCCTCAACGGACGGCGCCCCAGTCCCGTTCAGGAGGTGTTGTCACGTTGTTGAATTTGCGGATTTCTGATGGTGTGCCAGAACATGGTGGGCGTGCGGTTGGGGTCTGCGTTCAGGCCGTGGCGGGCTGGTCGGCGGCGCCGGTGATCTGGCCCCAGATGGCGAACCGGGTGATCATCTCGGCTAGTCTCCCGAGTCAGGAATTCTGTTCAAATATGCAGCGAGGCGTTCGAGGATCTCACCGGCGGTCTTCGTCCAGACGTACGGCTTGGGATCGCTGTTCCAGGCGGCGATCCAGTCGCGGATGTCCTGCTCCAGAGCGTGAACCGTCTGGTGGACGCCTCGGCGTATCCCGTACCGCTCGGAAAGTCATCGCTGCAGGTGCGTACCCATGTCCTGGAGCGTCGGTAGCAGCTGGGATGCTGTCGTGGTGATCGTCTCGCTGCTGTACAGGGTGACCCGGAAGCTGCCGGCCGTCCCCGGCATACTGCTGCGCCGCGACACCACGAAGGAAGCCGAACTGTTCGTGCTGCGGCACGAGAACACGGTCCTGCGTCGCCGACTCGCAGGACCGGTGCGCTACGAGCCGACCGACCGGTTCTGGTCTGCTGCCCTGTCCTCGCTGATACCGCGTCGTCGCTGGGCGCAGGTCTTCCCGGTCCGGCCCGGCACCGTACTGGCCTGGCACCGCAGGCTGACCGCGAAGAAGTGGGACCATTCCAAGCGCCGCGGCCGCACCGGCCGACCCCCGACCCCGGCCGCGCTGAAGAAGCTCGTCCTGCGCCTGGCCGAGGAGAATCCGTGGTGGGGCCATCGCCGGATTCAGGGCGAGCCGGCCCGGCTGGGGCACCCGATCTCACCGTCCACCGTCTGGCAGATCCTCAACGCTGCGGGCACCGGCCCGGCCCCACGCCGCTCCGGCCCCGGCCGGCGCGCGTTCCTCACCGCCCAGGCCGAGGGGATCATTGCCGCGGACTTCTTCACCTCGACACCGTCCTGGGCAAGCGCCTGTATGTGCCGGCGCTCCTCGAGCACGGCACCCGGCGCCTGCACCTGACCGGCGTTACCGCCCACCCGAGCGGCCAGTGGGCGGTGCGGCAGGCGCGCAACCTCGCCGCTGACTTCGGCACACGGATGGAGTCCCTGCGTTTCATGCTGTGCGACCGCGCCACCAAGTACACCGAGGCCTTCGACGCCGTCTTCCCGTCAGAGGACGTGGACGTGCTGCTCGGCGCGCCCCGGGCGCCGCGAATGAACGCCCACTGCGAGCGCGTGATCGGCACGATCCGCCGGGAAGCCCTGGACCGCGTGCTGATCGTGAACGAGGCCCATGCGCGTCGCGTCCTCGGCCGGTACCAAGATCACTACAACGGGTACCGGCCTCACCAGGCCCGGGACCAACTCCCGCCCGACGTGAGCGAGGAACCCGCCGCCGAACGCCGGCACGGCCATCCCGGCAAACTCCTACGCACCCGCATCCTCGGCGGAGCGATCAACGAGTACCGCTATGCGGCTTGACCAGCAGCGATGACTTTCCAAGCGGCACAGGCACGATGAGAACCCGCCCGGGCGACAGGACCGGGCGGAGGCGGTCACGCGCGGCCGGACTCCGGCCCTTCGGCCGTGTCCGGCCGCGCGGTGTCTCCTCGTATCACCGCGTACCGCACCGCGTCCCGCCACTGTCCGTCGCGGAACCCCACCGCGCGCATCACGCCTTCGCGGGTGAACCCGGCCTTCTCCAGGGATCGTTGCTCGGGGACGTTGCCAGTCTCGGTGTCCGCTTCGAGCCGTACGACGGGAGAGTGCGCGAATAGGTAGTCGACCAGGAGGCACTGCGCGGCGGTGCCGATGCCCCGGCCGCGCGACGGCCGCAGTTGCGCGCCGACGTTCCAGTACGGGGTGCGCCCCGCGCTGGTCCGGCGCCAGGCGACGATGCCGAGCGCGCCGCCGCTGAACAGGCCGGCACCTCAGAAGATCTGAATAGATGTGATGTTCGGTGGCCGGTTGGGGTAAGTCACGATGTTCCAGCGACTGATCTTGATGGGAGTGCCGTTGGCGTCGTTCATCTGGATGTCGTTGTTCCCAGTGGAGATCTTGTCCACCCAGGCGCCAGCTCCGAGTCCCATGGTTCCCGCGTTGGCGGCGCAGAATTCGAAGGGCCCGGAAGGGCCGACAATGAGCGGACGACTGTAATGGCCCCATATGTGCAACAAGTCGCCAGTAGTGCAAGGTGTCTGATTCATGGCGAGCGCGGTGTTCGCCGGAGTTGCAAGGTTGAGGCCTGCGGTCAGTAACGCTACAGCGAACAGGCGCTGGGCAGTTTTCCTGATGGTGGGCACGATGTGATATCTCCTTGAGGGTTGGGGCCACGCTGCGTGAGCCAGGGTTGCTTCCGGACGATGAGGCAACTGCCCGGTCAGGCCTGACAATCGGCCCTTCTGTGTTTCAATCCTGGCGCAGCGCTGTGTCGGCCAGGAACGACGCGCGGGGTTTGTTGTCTTCCCGTTACACGGACCCCTGTGCCCGCGCGTTCTGCACCGCTGCGGACGTGGGAGCCGGGGCCAACCCCCACCTGCTGATCACCCAGAAAACCGCTGTTGAACTCGGACCGGCCGGCAAACTCTGGACCATCGCGTCGACCGCCAACTCGAAGAGGCCCTCACCCACGGCGCCAGCCCCCGCCACCTCGCGCTCGTCTTCGGCATCGACGAGAAGACCGCCATCCTGTGCCGCTCGAAAAGTCATCGTCGCCGGTCAAGCGATATAGCGGTACTCGCTGATCACGCTGCCGAGGATCCTGGTCCGCAGCACTCGGCGGGCGTTGAGGTCGTGCACTGTGGCATCGGGCCGTTCCTTGGCATCAGGCGGTAGTTGCTGCCGGCACTGGTGAGGTCGGTGCGCGTTGTAGTGCCGTTGATAAGCCGCCAGGACGTGGCGGGCGTGGGCCTCGTTCACGATCAGGACGTGGTCGAGCATCTCGCGCCGGATGCTGCCAATGATCCTCTCGCAGTGGGAGTTCATCCGAGGAACCCGCGGGGCACTCAAGATCACCTCCAGCTCCTCGGTCTCGAAGACCGTGTCGAACGCCGCACCGTACGTGCCATCGCGCTCCCGCAGCAGGAACCGCAGAGACTCCATGCGCATGCCCAGGTCGGCGGCGAGATTCCGAGCCTGTTGCACGGCCCACTCCCGGGGTGGGCTGGGCGGTGACCTGCGGTGATGTGCAGGCGCCTCGTGCCGTGCCCGAGGAACACCGGTGCGTACAGCCTCGTGCCGAGCGCGGTGCCGGGGTGGAGGAAGTCCGCCGCAATGATGCCCTCGGCCTGGGCGGCCAGGAACGCGCGCCAGGTCGGACCGGCACGACGCGGCGCCGGGCCGGTGCCCGCGGCGTTGAGGATCTCCCAGACCGTCGAGGCAGCGATCCGATGCCCGAGTCGGGCCGACTCCCCCTGGATCCGCCGGTGCCCCCACCGCCGGTTGTCCCGGGCCGGCCGCAGAACGAGCGTCTTGATCGCCGCTCGGGTGGGCGGGCGTCCGGCGCATCGGCGTGCGGTGTAATCCCGCTTGGCAGCGACGAACCTGCGGTGCCGGGCGGGCAAGGTGCCTGGGTCGACCGGGAAGACCTCGCGCCGGCGTCGCCGGGGTATCAGCCCGGAGAGGGCAGCGAACCGGAACCGGTCGGCCGGCTCGTAGCGGACCGGGCCGGCGATCCGACGGCGCAGGACTGCGTTCTCATGCCGCAGCACGAGCAGTTCGGCGTCCTTCGCGGTGTCACGGCGCAGCAGCACCGACGGGACGGACAGCAGCCTCCGGGCCGCCCTGTACAGCAGGGACACGATCACGCGGACATGCTCCCGGGACCGAACCGCACCACTCCCACCTGCGCCGATGACTTTTCGAGCGGCACAGGCTCCGACCACAACCTGGGTCTGCCGATGGGCTGGTCCACCGCCGACGACGCCGCCTCCCGCTGCGGCCTGGAGACCGCCTACGAACTCGGCGCGAACCTCATCGACACCGCCGACGTGTACGGACACGGACACTCCGAGCGAATCATCGGCGACTTCACCGCTACCGTCCTCCGCGACACCGTGGTGCTGTCCTCCAAGGTCGGCTACCACCGCGGCACCGCCCGGCACGCCTACCTGCCCGCGGCCATGCGCCGCCAGCTCGAGACGAGCTTGGAGAACCTGCGCACCGACCGTCTCGACATCTACTTCTTCCACAACGCCGACTTCGGGCCCGACGACTGCTACCTGGAGGAGGCCGTCGAGCGGATGCGCGACTTCCAGCGTCAGGGGCTGGTCGCCGCGGTCGGGATGCGCGGCCCGCACCGCTACGCCACCGAGCGGGTCACCGTCGCCAAGGACCATCGCGGCAACGAGTACGCCCGGTTCGCCTACCTCGCCGAGCGGATCCGCCCGACTACCTCGCGGCCCGCTTCAACGCCCTGACCCCGCCGCCCGCCGCCGGCTGGCCGGACATTTTCGCCCTCGCCGCCTCCCTCGGCGCCAGCGTGCTGATCAACAAGCCCCTGGCCCAGGGCCTGCTCACCGGCAAGTACGACCCCGACCACCCGCCCGCCTTCGCCCCCGGCGACCACCGGCTGCGCAAGGCGTGGTTCACCCCCGAGGCGCTGCGAATCATCTCCGACGGCCTGAAGCCGCTTCGGGAGTGCTTCGGCAACAGCTCGGCCGCTCTGACCCGCGTCGCCCTCCAGGTGTGCCTGCAGCGAGCCGAGAACGCCGCCGTCCTCGTCGGCCTCACCCGCCCCGAGCAGGTCAAAGCGAACCTGACCGCCGTCGGTACCCCGCTGACCGACGACGAGCTTGCCTTCGTCCGCGACGCCCTCGGCCGCCTCCAGCAGAACCTGGATGCGAACAGCGAGGTCTTCCTGGACGAGAAGGAAGCCGGCCGATGAACCCCGCCTCTGAGCAGCTGTCCCTGCTCGCCACCGACGGGCCCGCCCACCAGTCGGCCACCGACGCCGTGCGGCTGCTGCTGTTCAACGCCCAGCACGCCTCTGTTGAAAGCTCGCGCTGCCAGGCCGAATGGATCGCCGGCCAGGAGGGCGCCGATATCGCGATCCTCACCGAGGTGTCCTCCACCCAGGGCGGCGACGCCCTCGTCACCGCGCTCGCCGAGCGCGGGTACGCCACCGTGATCGCCCCCAGCCGTCCGCGCCCGACTGTCGCACGGTCATCGCCTGCCGCACCAGTGCCGTCCGGACCGTCCCCAGCCCGGTCACCGTCACACCCCATCGCGCCCCGACGGCCCGCGTCAGCGTCGGCGGCCACGACATCGGAGTGCTGGGCCTGTGCGTGCCCTCCCGCGGCCCGAAGGGTCAGCGCAATGTCGCCAAGCGCGCCTTCCAGGAGTCGGTCACCGAAAGCCTGCCGCGGCTGCTCGCCGCCTTCCCGGACATGCCCGTCATCGTGGCCGGGGACCTCAACGTCATCGAGCGCGGCCACCAGCCCCCGCACAAGGTGTTCGGCAACTGGGAGTACGACTTCCACGACTCGTACCAGGCCGCCGGCCTCACCGACGCCTTCCGCCACCTCCACCCCGACGAGGTCGCCCACTCCTGGTTCGGGCGCAGCGGCAACGGCTTCCGCTTCGACCACCTCTTCGCCTCCACACCCCACGCCGAGCACGTCCTGGCCTGCAACTACCACCAGGAAGCCCGCGAAGCGGGGCTGACCGACCACGCGGTCATGACGCTGCGCCTGGGCCTGCCGTCCACCCCGGGCGAACAGGGCGAAGCCCTGGCGACGGGGGCTGACTGACAGGCGACCGCCGCAGCGACCGAACGTCGGCGTTTCGGCCACCCTCCCGCGAGCTGCAGGCCCTTGCGCGGCAAGGGTCGATGCACTGCGCACCCTCGGAGAACCGCTGAATCACAGGGCATACAACGCGTCCGAAAGGAACAGGTGCTCGAAAACGTGCGGCGTCGTTGAGCACGGCGAAGCCACCGTCACATCCACGAGAGGGGAACACATTGACGTCAGTCGAACCAGACGGTGACAAGACCCACGAGGACCTGATCCCCCGTAAGCGCAGCCTGTCCCGGGGCGTGTTCACTGCCGACGCCTCCCACTACGGAATCGCGCCGCCGGTCGGCGGCGTACCCGGCCCCCGAAGCGCCAAGCCGTCCGGCCACGGAACGGCGAGCTGAACCACTGGAGCTTCCTTCCCCCGCCTGCCCGCCCCTTGACATCGAAGGCGAGACGACGCCCATGCCACCCAGCTCCACCGCGATCCGCAGGACCGTCGAGGCGTACCTCGGCCGGCACCCCGGCGAGCGTGACGCCCTGGCCGACCTCCTCGCCGCGCTGGACCGGCCCGTCGACGCAACCGCCCGGACGACGCTGCCCGGGCACGTCACGTGCAGCGCCGTCGTCATCGACCGGCAGGGCCGGGTCCTGCACATCCGGCACCGGGCCACCGGCGGCCTCATGCTCGCCCCCGGCGGCCACATCGAGCCCGGGGACCGCACACTGCTCGCCGCGGCGCTGCGCGAGGTGGACGAGGAAGCCGGGATCCCGCCGGGCACCCTGTGCCTGACCCGGCAACTGCTCGGTTCTCCGATCGACATCGACGTTCACGACATCGACGCCAGCCCTTCCAAAGGGGAACCGGCCCACCGCCACTACGACGTCCGCTACGTCTTCTACCTCGCCGGCGAGGAGCCGCCTGGGGTCGCGCTACAGGATGAGGAGGTCTCCGGCGCCCAGTGGCTCCCGCAGCCGGAGGTCACCTCACCGACACTGCGCGCGAAACTCCTCGCGGCGGGCCTGGACGGCAGGCCGGAGCTGGTGAACGCTTCCGCGCTGATCCACGACGGGGCCGGCCGGTACCTGCTTCATCTGCGCGACCACAAGCCCGGCGTCATCTGGGAGTCGGGGGCGTTCGCCCTTCTCGGCGGCGGTCGCACGCACGACGACCAGAGCCTTGAGGGCACCCTGCTGCGGGAGCTGTCCGAGGAGGTGCCCGACCTACGCCTCGAGGATGTAAAGCCCTACGCCGTGGAGGCCGCGACCAGCATCGACGGCCTCAGCGTCCCGGTCCAGGTCTTCGCCGGCCGGTGGCGCGGCAACCCCGACCGTCTCGCGCTGCACGAGGGTGTGCTGCTGCGCTGGTTCGCGCCCGACGAACTGGACCGGCTGCGCCTGAGCCCCGCCACCCGGGACCTGATTCGCCGACATGCGGCCGAGAACCCCCCGGACAACCAGACGGCCGCAGCTCCCCCCGTGTGGGACGGGGGCAGCCGGACCGTACTGAACGGCGTCGGAGTCCACCTCCACCTCGAAGACGCCGAAGGCCGGGTACTTCTCGGCCTGCGTCACCCCGACTCGAAATACGGGGGCGACACCTGGCACTACCTCGCCGGGCGGTGTGAGCAGGAGTCCGCGCTCTCCTGCCTGGTCCGCGAGGCGTGGGAGGAAGCGGGACTGGTCATCGAACCCGCCGACGTGGAGCTCGTCCACGTCGTCCACGTCGTCGACACCCCGGGCGGCCTGCCCCTGTTGCAGCTCGTGTTCCGAGCTCGCCGGTGGAAGGGCACCCCCGAGGTGCGCGAGTCTGACAAGTGCCTGACCTGGCAGTGGTGGCCGCGGGACGAGCTGCCGGACCCGATCGTCTCCTACACCCGCACGGCCATCACCGCGATCGCCGAAGGCCGCCCCTACTCTCAGCTGGGCTGGTGAGCAGGGTGAGCACACCCGCCGGTAGCGGCCCCGGCCGGCGGGCCCAGGCCGAGTCCAGGTACGTGCTGCGGGGGCTCCTGGCGGAGCCGAGGGAGGTGCCCCGTGCCGCGCTGCACTGAGCCCCTCTCCGCCGCCGGCACTTCGCTGTGGCGGCACCGGGACTTCCGCCGGTACCTGACCGGGCAGGCCGTGAGCGTGGCCGGCAGCTCGATCACGCAGATGGCGCTGCCGGTGCTGGCCGTGCTCCACCTGGACGCGACCACCGCCCAGGTCGCCTGGCTGGCGTTCCTCGGACAGCTCCCTCCCGCACTGCTCGCCCTGCACGCCGGCGCGCTCGCCGACCGGCACTCCAAGCGCCGGCAGATGATCGCCGGGGACCTGGTGAGCGCGACGGTGCTCGCCACCGTGCCGGTCTCGGCCGCGCTGGGCACCCTCACCCTCACGCAGCTCATGATCGTCTCCGTGATGCAGGGGGCGGCGAGCGTGCTCCACGACGCGGCGGCCATCAGCCTGCTGCCCGGCCTCGTCGACCGGTCCTTGATCCAGAGGAGCAATAGCCGGGTCGGCGCGCTGTTCGCGGTCGCCGTGACCGCCGGAAGCCACTTCGGCGCCGCGCTGACCGCGCTACTCGGGCCCGCACGGGCCCTGCTCGGCGACGTCGCCTCCTACCTGATCAGCGCTGTGTGCACCGCCCGCATCCAGACCGCCGAACCCGCCCGCGCACGCCCGGAGACCCGCCGGCTGCGCGGTGAGATTGGCGAGGGCCTGCGGTACGTGCGCGACGATGACCGGCTGTGGACCCTGACCCTGGTCAACGCCACGACCTCGTTCGCCCTTGGGCTACTCAACACCCTCTGGGCGCTGTACCTGTTGAGGTCCCTGGCGATGAGCGCGACTGCGTTCGGCGTGGTGCTGGGCCTCGGCGCGCTGGGCGCGGCCGCCGGAGCGCTCACCGCACCGGCGTTGGCCCGCCGGTGCGGGCCGGGGCCGATGATGCTGGCCGCGCTCGCGATCACCCCGCTCACCCAGCTCCCGCTGCTGCTCGCCTCCCCTGGCCTTGCCTGGCAGATCACGATCGGTGCGGCGCTCTTCCTGCAGCTCGCCTGCGCCGGTGCCGCGGGCACCACCCAGCGGTCCATCCGCCAGATCGTCACCACGGCCGGGATGCAGGCGCGGATGCAGGCGGTAAGCACCTGGCTGACGTCCGGCGCCCGGCCCGTGGCCGCGCTCCTCGCCGGCGCCTTGGGCACGTGGATCGGTGTCCGGCCCGCTCTGACTGCCGGAACCCTCCTGCTCCTGATCCCGCTCGTCGTCCTCGCCCGCTCCCCGATCCGCGCCCTACGGAAGATGCCGGACCCGCCCGCAGCCCGGACGTTTCCTCCCGCCGTGCCCACTCCAGCGCGCACGGACGACACGCGGCACGAGCGCGCACTCGGAGGCGATGCCTCGTGAACGAAGTGCCGAACTCGGCGGCGATGCCCGCTGCTCCACCCGATCCCCTGGAGTGCACCGTGCTGAGCGATCCCACTGCGCCCGTCGCGCCCTTCCTTCCGGCGCAGCCCGCCGGCGACACCTCCGGGGCTGTGGCGGCCCGGGCGGCGATGGTCGCCCGGCTCGAGGAAAGCGGAGCGCTCGGCCCCGGACCGGTGCGAGAGGCGCTGCTCGCGCTGCCGCGCCAGATCCTGATGCCCCAGGCATACGTGCGGCGCAGCGCCCCGGACGAGACCCAGCCGCGCTGGGAACTGCTCGACTGGATCCGCCCGGCCGACCGGGACGAGCTGCTGGAGCGGCTGCACAGCGGGGACAGCGTCGCGATCCAGCACGACGGGGAGCCAATCCTCGGCCGTACCGCCGGGTCGCGCCGCGGCGGCGCCATGACCGCGATGTCGAGCACGATGAGCCTGACCTCAGACCTGCTCCAGCTCCTGGACCTGCGGCCCGGGCAGCGCGTGCTGGACGTCGGGACCGGCGCCGGGGTGACCGCGGCGGTGGCGTGCTTCGTGTGCGGCCACGACCGGGTCGTCACCCTCGACATCGACCCGCACGTCACCGCGGCCGCCCGCGAGCGCCTGCTGGCACTGGGCTACCAGCCGACCGCGGTGACCGGGGATGGCACCGCAGGCCGGCCCGATGCGGGCCCGTACGAGAGGGTATTTGTCTCCTTCGCCGTCCGCCGCGTGCCGACAGCCTTGGTGGAGCAGCTGGCGCCGGGCGGGCGTGCGCTGATGACGCTGGGGACGTCGTCGCCGTCGTGGCCTGGCCTGGCCGTGGTCGACAAGCGACCGGACGGCACGGTGGAGGCGGAGCTGCGCGCGGTGGAGTTCGGGCACCGTGCCGGTGCCGGCTTCGACCGGCTGTTCCTGTCCGCCTCCTTCCGGAAGACGATCACCACGGCCGACGGGTCAACGCAGCGCACCCGGGTCGCGCCGCCGGCGGACACGGCGCGCGGCATGTGGCTGGCCCTGGACGCCCTGTATCCGGGGTTGGTGCGCCACTTCGGAGCCGAGGACCTTGCGATCGGCGCGCCCGAGTGTGGGTCGTGGATGCGCGTGCGTCCCGTCGGCCACCGTCGGTGGGACGTGACGACCTGCGGCCCCCGGGACATCTGGGCGGAGGTCCAGGACGCCGCCGCCCGCTGGCGGGCGGCCGGTGAACCCACCGAGTACCGGCTCCACCTCGACACCGGCGACGTCCAGCGGGTCACCGGCCCGAACGGCACCCTGATCTGGCAACTTCCTCACGCTCCTGGAGATGCACGATGACCAGCCCCGACCATCCGGCCGCTGCGGCGGTCTCGGACGATGCCCTGTTCGGGTCCGAGGCCGCCGACTACGCCCGCTACCGTCCCGGCCTGCCAGACACGGCCGTCCGCCTCCTGGCCGCCACGCAGCACGGCGTACCCGACCCCGTCCTGCTGGACCTGGGCACCGGCGCCGGCCAGGTGCCCCGCGCGCTGCTGCCCGTTCTGCGCCGGCTGGTTCACATCGATCTGGTCGACGTGAACCAGCACATGCTCGAGACGGCCCTCACCGCCCTCGAACCGGTCCGCGGGTCCTGCACAGTGAACGCCTTCACCGGCGAAGCGCACACCTTCACCCCCACCGCGCCCGGCCGAGCACCCACCTTGATCACCTGCTGCCGGTCCTTCCACTGGATGTCCCGCGCGGAGGTCCTGAACATGGCGGACCGGGTTGCCGCGCCGAACGCCGTCGTGGCGATCATGGGAGACGGCAGCCTGTGGACCTACAAAGCGGACTGGACCGCCGCCCTTCGGGTGCTGATCCAGACCTACCTCGGCAACGACCGGCGCGCGGGCACCCGCGGAACCTACGCCGGGCGGGGCCGCTCCTACGAAGAGGGCCTCGCCGACTCGGCGTTCAGCGACGTGGCCGAGCACCGCTTCCCCGTCGCCCGCGCCTGGACACCCGAGGACGTCCTCGGATACCTGCGCACCACCAGCTTCGCCCGCCCCGCCCTCTTCGCCGGCCAGCACCACGAGTTCGAGGCCGAGGCGCTCCGCGTCCTCCGGGGCCATGCGCGCGGCGGCGTCCTGAAGGAGGACGCAGAGTTCACGGTGCTGTTCGCGCGCCGCCCCGGTGGTGACGTGTGACCGGCACCCAGCGGCACACCGAGCCGCTCGACGTCCACCTCATCGCCCTGCGCGACGGCTCGGCCGGGCCCGAAGTGCTGCTGTCCCGACGGGCCGGCGACGTGTACGCGGCAGGCTGCTGGCATCTGGTCAGCGGGCACCTGGACGGTCCATGGGAGGACATGGTCACGGCCCTGGTGCGCGAAACCCGGGAAGAGGCCAGCATCGTCGTCGACCGGGCCGACGTCCACGCAGCCGTCACCGTGCACCACCGCTCCCCCGCCGGCAGCGCGCGCATCGGGGTGTTCTTCGAGGTGAGGCGCTGGCACGGCACCCCAAAGGTCATGGAGCCCCAGGTGTGCGACGCCATGGACTGGTTCGCGTTCGACAGGCTTCCGGAGCCGATGGTCGCGTACTGCCGGGCCGGGCTGGACGCCTACCGGGCCGGGACGCGGTCGGCCGTTCACTTCCAAGAGCCCGGCGACCCGATCGCCTACACCCCGGACGCCGACCGGCTGGTCCTGGTCCCCGGACCCGGCAGCCCCGGCACAATCCCGGAGGAGGAGGCGCGCGCCTTCGCCGAGAACGCGGTGGGCCGGATCACTGGGTGGGCGGACGTGTCCTGGGCACGTGAGGAGAGCCGCGTTTGGCGGGCGAGCGGCGCCGAGGGCGGCACCTGGTACGTCAAGATCCACCAGAACGACCGCTTCCACCAGCGCGAAGTGTCGGCGTTCCGCGGCTGGGTGCCCGGTCTCGGCCCGGCTGCGCCCCGGCTGGTGGCCGCCGACGCACAGCTGCGGGCCGTGGTGCTCACCGCGGTGGGCGGCCGGTCCCTGTACGGCGCCGTCCACCCTCCCGGGCAGCAACGCCACGTCTTCCACCGCATCGGACAACTCGCAGCCGCCATCCACACCAGCGCCCCACCACGCCCAGCCACCGGCACCCTGCCCCTGGGCAAACTGGAACGGCACCTGAACGGTGCCCGGCCCCACCTTGCGCCCGGGGATGAAGAGTTCATCCGCACCACCGCCGAGAAGGCCGCCGACCTGCCCGCCTTGGAGGCGGTCCCCACGCATGGTGATCTGCAGTCCCGCAATCTGCGATGGGACGAAGACGCCGATGTCCTGTACGTGATCGATTTCGAGCGGTCGGAAGAGGGCCCGGCGATCAGGGACTTCGTGCGGCTGTCCGATGCATGGCACGGCCGCCCCGACCTTCTGCAGGCCGTGACGGACGGCTACGGCCGCCTCTTCACCCCGGAGGAAGAGGCCCAGCTCGCGGCCCTGTCTGTCCTGGATTCCGTCTCCGGCATCTCCTACGGCGCCGCGCACGGCGACCCCGAGCTCGTCGAGCGGGGCCTGCGCACGCTGGCCCGGCTCCGCGCCGCACAACGCCCCTGAGTACCACCACGCCTACCTACGAGGAGCAGCACGTTGACGTACACCGCCCGCGACGAGTGGGAGAAGCACTTCAGCGACGGCAAGAACTTCCGGCAGGTCGGTGAGCGCGAGCGGGAGCTCCTCGCCGAACACACCCCCGTCCCAAACGTCGGCGGCCGGGCGCTCGACGTGGGATGTGGCACCGGCGAGCTGGCCGCCTACCTCGCGTCGCTCGGCTACACCGTGGACGCCGTCGACTTCGCCGACAGCGCGCTCGCCCGGGCCCGCGAGGAGCACGCCGACGTCGAAGGCGTGCGCTGGCTGCACCTGGACATCGAGCACGATGGCCCCGCCCCGCTGCATGAAGAGGGGTACGACCTGATCACGCTCCGCCTGATGTACCCGTTCGTGCAGGACAGGGGGCGCGTCCTTCACAGGCTGGGGGAGCGGCTCCGGGACGGCGGCGCGCTCGTCATCATCACCCCGGTGGCGGAGCACACGCCGCAGGAACGGCGCGGCATCGCCCTGGACGAGGACGAGATCGCCGTGCTCACCGCCGGATGGGAGACGGTGGAGCGGCTGGACGCGGACGGCCTGGCCGTCCTGGTCCTGCGCGGCCCCTGCCACGCCGGCACGAGGGCCGTCGAGAAGCGGCCGACCACCGCCCACGCCCTGACCGGCGCCCTCGCGGTCGTCACCGACGACGCCGGCCGGATCCTGCTCGGCCGGTCCCGCCGCGGCATGCTCGAACTGCCCGGCGGCAAGACCCGCGGCCCGGAGGACTTCGCCGCCGCGGCGGTCCGCGAGCTCGCCGAGGAGGCGGGCCTGGTCGCCGACCCGGCGGATGCGTACGTGGTGACGATGCTGGTCGACGACAGCCACGGCATCCCGCGGCTCACCGCGGTCGTCCGCATCACCGCCTGGTCCGGGACTCTGACCAACCCCGAGCCCGAGAAGTTCGCCCGATGGGAGTTCTTCGACCTGCACGCTCTGGCCTGCGTTGGCGACGTGTTCGCCCCGGCCGCAGCTGCGGTGGATGCCGTATGGCCCGGAGTCATCCCCGGCCTGCCGCCGACGGCCTCCTACCCCGTCGTTGTCGACCAGCCGCCTGTGCCTGGGGAACCGGCCGAGGCCGTCCGGCTGCGCCGGGCGATGGCCGGGACGGTCATCGCCGGCGGCTGGGCCGTCTCCGCACCGGTCCGCGACGCACTGCGCACGGTGCCCCGACATCGCTTCGCTCCCGAGAAGGACCTGAAGACGGCGTACGACGCCGGAGACGTCGCCATCGTCACTTGTCGCGACGAAGCCGGAAGGGCGACAAGCTCGGTGTCCGCGGCGTGGCTGCAGGCCGACATGATCGAGGGTCTTGGCCTCGAGCCGGGCTCGGTCGTGTGGGAGGCGGGCTCCGGCGGGTACAACGCCGAGTTGCTCGCTCACGTCGTCGGCCCGGGTGGGTGGGTGGTCACGAGCAACATCGACGAGTTCGTCGTGCGCCGTGCCCGTCGGTTCACCGCGGAGGCCGGCAGCGGGCGTGTGACCGTCGTCCACGGCGACGCCGCTCACGGCGCGCCGGCGCTTCTGGTCCCGCGTGGCGGGTTCGACGCCATCGTGATCACCTACAACTGCAGGGACGTCGCCCCGGCTTGGAAGGACCAGCTCGCCGAGGGCGGCCGACTCGTCCTCCCCCTCGAACTCGGTGGCTATACGAGGGCGATCACCTTCCAGCGGACCGGTGATGTGCTGGTCGCGGAGAAGTTCACGCACTGCGGGTTCGTCCGCGCCCAAGGCGCGCACGCCCGCGCCGCCGCAGTCGCCGACCTGCTGGACGGTCAGTTGCAGCTCCGCTTCGAGGACGGCCCCGCCGGAAGCGCCGAGGGCCTGGAGGAGGCGCTGCGCGGACGGCGGCACGAGATTTCCACCGGCGTCACCATGGGACCGGGCTTCTACTTCGGGTCGCTGCAGCTGTACGCGGCCACGACGCTGCCCGGGTTCTGCCGCCTGGCGGTCGCCGCCGACCAGGAGAGCTCGGTCGTCGAGATCGCCACCGGCTCGGATGCGCCGGCTGTCCTCTCCGGCGCCTCGCTCGCCTACCTCACGTACATGCAGAGCCGGCACAGCGAGGAGCGTGAGTGGGAGTGGTACGTCCACGCTTTCGGTGACCAGGGTCCCGCTCTCGGCGAGAAGCTGGCGGAGGCGGTCCGGGCCTGGGACCGGAACGTACGCGGCGACGGCGGCGCGAGCAGCGATCCGGCCGTGACCGTGCACCCCGCCGGAACGCCGGACCACCGGCTTCCTCCCGGCGACGTGGTGGACAAGAACCACTGCCGCGTCGTGGTGCAGTGGCCCGGCCGTGACGCCCTCCTGCCCTCACCCGTTGACCGGGGCGAAGCACGGGCCGCTTCCGGGGAGGGCATGTGACGGGTGGGCCGGCACAGGCGGCGGTCTTCGCCGCGCCGTCGGCACGTGACGAGCAGACGCGGATGCGGGAGGCTCACGCCGCCGCGGCACGCAGCCTCCAGGTGACCGCGTCCGGGCCGGAGGTATGGGGCTGGCAGGGCCGCACCCTCAGCCGGCGGGCGGGGAACTGCTGGCTGCGCGTCGTGGCCGCACCGGTCGCGAAGCAGGGCGGGCGGCTGTGGGAGGGCACCGCCTCGGCGGACGCCCTCGTGCCCCGATCCGTGCCTCGGCCGCGGCTGCGGGGCCTGCTCGACTGGACCGCGGACGCAACCGCCTACCGCGCCGAGCTCACCGAATACGTCCCCGTGCCCCCGGTGACGAGCGGTACGCCGGTGCTCGCCCGGGATGTCGCCCTTCCTGACACGTGGTGGGCGGCTCTGCGCATCGCACTGGAGACGCTCGCCACGGTGCCCACCGATCGGGAGGCGGTACGGCAGCGGTGGATCGACAACAACTTCCGCCGCTTCCTCGGCATCGACCCCATCCAGATCCACGCCTACACCACCGGCCACGGAGACCTTCACTGGGCGAACCTCACCCACGCGCCCCTGGTCCTGCTCGACTGGGAGAACTGGGGACGCCTGCCCATCGGCTACGACCTAGGGCTCCTGCACGCCTACTCCCTGACCGCGCCCGCGACCGCGGCACGGATCCGCCACCAGTTCGCCCACGTCCTCGGCACGGCTGCCGGCCGCGCCGGGGAACTCGTCGCACTCGGCCAGCTCCTACAGGCCTGCAGCAGGGGCGTCCACTCCCGCCTCGCCCCGCTCACCGCCCGCCGGGCCGAGCACCTCACCGGCACTCCCGTACCCGCTCCCTGACCGACCCGGCTGCCGCCGGGGTGGAGGAACACGTGCCCAAGCCGCGTATCGACGTCGTCGTCCTGACGATGAGCGACCGGCCGTCCGAGGAAACGGCCGCCCAGGAGACCCTCCTGGCGCAGACCGGTGTCGACGTGCGGGTGGTCGTGGTCGGCAACGGCTGCCGGCCCGAGGTCGTACCTCCCGGCGCGCTCACCATCAGCCTGCCGGAGAACGTCGGCATCTCCGCCGGCCGCAACGCCGGCGTCGAGGCACTCCGTCAGGCAGGAAACCCCGCGGACTGGCTGTTCTTCCTCGACAACGACGCCACCTTCCCCCGCCCCGACGTCCTCTCCCGGCTCATCGCCGAGGCCGAGCAGCCTCCCGAGGCGGCCTGGGTACAGCCCCGGCTGACGGGCCCGGACGATGTGACCACCCCGCGCCGCTGGGTCCCCCGGCTGCGCGCCTCCGCCCCGGAACGGCCGGGGAGGGTCACCTCGATGACCGAGGGCGTCGTCCTGATCCGGCGGGAGGCCTTCGACAAGGTCGGCGGCTGGGAGGGCAGCCTGTTCCTGTACCACGAGGGCTCCGACCTGGCCTGGCGGCTGTACGCGGCGGGCTGGAGCAGCTGGTACGCCGCCGACATCCGCATGCATCACCCGCTCACCACACCGGCCCGCCACGCGCTGTACCACCGGCTCGCCGCCCGCAACCGGATCTGGATCGCATACCGCAAGCTCCCCGCCCCACCACACGGCTGGTTGACCGCCGTCCACTGATCGGCAAAGTCACCCGCGCCCCAGGGCGGCCCGACCTCACCAGCGTCGTCGCCTACCATCTCGCGCCCCCTGGCAGGACACCGAGATCGTGCTCTCCGCGAGTTCCACTCCCCCGCTCGCACCCCGGACGCTCACATCCGCGAAGTGCCCGGAGGATCCAGTGCCAAGTCCGGCGAGCCCCTGCTCATGGCCGCGGCCGAGTGCACCGAGGGGACCGGCCTTCCCGGGTGTGTCAATTTGACGGCTCCGTCCCGTAATCGGCTCTGCCTCACATTCGGTGGTGACGGTGAGTAGTTATCGTTGCTGGTAGTGACACTCCCAGGCCGGCGCGGGTGACGTGATCGTCAGCACCGTGCTTGCCCTGGTCGATGGCGCGTCTGCGACTGCTCTCCTTGAAGCTCGGACCAGGTACGTCAATGATGACGCTCTGTCACCACCGAATGTGAGACGGAGCCGTTAAATGGACACACCCCTTCAAAGCCGTTGATCGGTCGGAATCAGTAGCTGCTCTGCGGCGATCCTGACGAGCGGGATCTCTCGGCCGAGGTACAGGTCGTCGGTGTACGGGCTGTAGCGGTTGCTCGAGGCCTTGCTGTGCGTGATCGCACACCGGATGGTGTAGAGGCGCCTTGCTATCTCGTCCTTCAGTTGCGCCTGGCCCGCAGAGTCCTGCGTGCTGGTGAACTCCAGGTGTGGAACTTCGACGAAGGGAAGACGGTCGGGTCCGGCCGGTCAAGGGGGCCGCTCGCTGCCCCGGCTTGTTGCGGCCGCGTGCCGTGACCGGTCATCCGGCTTGAGTCGAGGGCCATGTCGGCGCCGCGTCTTCGGGGTGCGGCAACAGCGCCAACGACCCCGGCGCCGGCAGGTGGATCCAGCCCTCGATCCGGGCGTCGTCGAGTTCCATCGCCTCGGGGCGGGCGGTCAGGCCACATGTCACCGCACGCGCTGTCAGTGCGCACACCAGCGCGTCGAAAGCGTGCTCACTGGCGTCGTAGGCGTGCGCCGTCGGCTCATCACACCGCAGCCAGGGTGCGGCGGCGAGCAGGGCATCCATCCGTCGAGGGCCGTCGAGAAGCTCCCAGCGGTGCCGGGATGCCTTCGGGTACACCTCGGCGATCGGCCCGCGTCCCGTCCGGTCGACGCGAACGCCGCGGCGGTTGAGTTCGTCCTCCAGATGAGCCCACCGCGCCACCATGGCTCCGATCCGGTCGAAAGGAGCCGGAAGCGGGGGCGCGACCGGGTAGATCTGGTCGCGCACGATCCGGTCCGTGAGCCGGTACCGCAGGTAGTCCTTGCGGTAGCGCTCGCTGTCCTGGCCGCGGCCCGGCCATGGGTTCCCGGCCAGGTGCGCCCCGACCGCGCGCACGAACTCAGCCGGCCACCCGAACGGTGTGTCGACGCCGGCCTGGTCGCCGGGACGCAGCTCCAGAAGCTCGTTGACCAGCAGGTCGTCGGTGCACTTGAGCGCGGGGGGCCCGACCGCGGCCCTCCCGTCCGCCCACTCCACCACCGACATCGCCGTTTTCGAGCGGTCGGCTGACAGATCGATCCCCACCGTGCGCATGCCGCCCATGGTGGCAGGCCCGCATGCGCGCAGTCTGGTGGATGCGGCCGTACGCGCTCCTCCCCCGCCGATGACACTGCCACCGTCAGGGCCAGGAGAGAGTCGTTCACCGACGCCGCCCCGGACCGCATCACCGCGGCCGCGCGTGGCAGCCAGGATCCGGCCGCGTGGCTGCGCCAAGTCGTACGAGACCGGCCGGGCGTCATCGCCCAGGATCGGCGAGGTAGCCGAGGCACGCGTCGCCCGCTACCTCCGGGAGAGGGGCTACACATTCGAGGTGGAGCCCGAGTTCGGCATGGGCCGCTACCCGGACTACCTGGTCACCGCGGGTGATCACACTCTCGTGGCCGAAGTAAAGGAGTTCGAGACGTACGGGATGTTCGAGAACACTGTCCCGGGTCAGGTGATGTCGCGCTCGCCGGCGGAGACCCTCGCGCCGGTCCGAAAGCAGATCAAGAAGGCCGCCGGCCAGCTCAAGGGCCTACGGGACCGAGGCTGGCCACTGGTCATTGTTCTCGACAGTCCCGGTGGCCGACCGATCCTCTTCGATACCCCGCACATGGTGCTCTCGGCGATGTACGGCGACCTGACGATGGAGGCGCCCGTGCTGGCGGACGGGTCTCTGGGCGACTTCTGTGGCGTGGCTGGCCGTAACGGAAGCTGCGGACCGGACCACCCGTACATCAGCGCCGTCGCGGTCATGCGGCGGGAAGACCACGCTGCCTCCTGGGCGGGAGCCTGGTTCGGCGAGAACCGAGCTCGGTACGACGACGCCCAGGCCATGGCCGCCGCCTTCACCGAGGCGAGCAGAGACGCCCCGGCTGGAGCCGCAGGGCGACACCGGCGTCGTGGTCACGGCAGCCACCATCCACAACCAGCGCGACGACCTTGTGCTGTCAGGACAGCACAAGTAGCTGCTCCGGCGCCAGTAGCCCGGCCGGGCGGCCACCCGTACCGCGCCTCTGTCGCTGAACGAACTCCGTCCGAAGCAGCCCGCTGCCAAGGGAGATGGTCAGCGGGCGGTCGCCCACGTGCGGTGTGCCCAGTCTGCGAAGCGGGTCCAGCGGACCTCCGGGTGAGCAGCATGGAGGGCGGGAATGTCGACGCGATAGCCGGGGCCGTTCAGAAACGTCCACATCGCATGCATGTCCGGATTGCCGATCGCCGTCAGCGGTACTTGCTCATGGCGGACTTCCCGTCCCAGAGCCGCGCCGAGCGCGGCCGCCATCTGGCTGGGAGTGGGTGCATCACTGGCCAGTTCAATGCGCTGCCCGACGTAGGAAGCAGGGTTGAGCAGCACTTCCGCCGCGAACGCGCCGAGGTCGGGGCGGGCAAGCTGCTGCAACGACCGACCGGGCGGCAGCGGCAGATCAAGTACGCCGCCGAGGATGCGCTCCGCTCCGCCCAGCGCGTTGTCGAAGAAATACGTCGGCCCCAGAATCGTGTACGGAACATCGCCGGAGGCCAGCTCCGCTTCAATACGCGCCTTGCTGTCGAAATGCGGTACCCCGCTCTCCTGGTCGGCTCCGGCCACAGAGCTGAACACGAGATGCGGAACGCGCTCCTGCGTTGCGGCAGACAGGATTGCCCGCCCCTGGCCCACCTCCGCCTCCACGCCGGCCTCAAAGGGAGTGGTGAATGCGAAGACACCCGCCACCCCGCTCATCGCCGCGGCGAGCGACTCACGATCGCTCAGGGATCCCGCCACCACTTCGACGCCCCGGTCGGCCAGTTCCCGCGCGGCGCTTCGGCCGGGGTCACGTACCAGCCCTCGAACCCGGGCCCGACGGCCCAGCAGCGCATCGGTCACGGCCCTGCCCTGCCCGCCGGTTGCGGCAAGCACCAAAATCGGCTCATCGACCATCGAAGAACTCCCTTCCTCGCAGACAGGTGGCAAGGCATCACCGGCCGGCCCCAACGGTAACCAAACATCACAGACGACACACCCGGCGTCGCGGCGCGCTGTTCGTCCGGCGAAGCGGCCCAGGGTGTCAAGGGGCTTTGTCACGTTGGCTGACCGGCGTGGGATGATCTTGTGGTTGATCGTGCCGGGGAGGGTTCGCTCGTGTCGTCCGCGCCGCCGTCGGACCAGGGGCACCGGTACCCGGTGGCGGTGATCGCGCACGCGGTATGGCTGTACTTCCGCTTCCCGCTCAGCTTCCGGGAGGTCGAGGAGCTGATGCCCGGGCGCGGTGTGCTCGTCTCGTACGAGACGATCCGGCGCTGGTGCGCGAAGTTCGGGCAGGTCTACACCAACGCACTGAGCCGACGCCGGCCCCGGCCCCGGCCCGGGGACAAGTGGCACCTGGACGAGGTCTTCGTGAAGATCAACGGTGAGCTGACGTACCTGTGGCGGGCCGTCGACCAGAGCGGCAACGCCCTCGACATCCTCGTCCAGAACCGGCGTGACAAGGCCGCGGCAAGACGCTTCTTCCGTCGGCTCCTCAACGGAATCGGGTCCGTGCCGCGGGTGATCGTCACCGACAGGCTCCGTTCCTACAGCGCGGCGCACCGCGAGGTCATGCCCTCGGTGGAACACCGCTCGCACAAGGGCCTGAACAACCGGGCGGAGAACTCCCACCGGCCCACCCGGCAGCGGGAACGCGCCATGAAGGGCTTCCGCTCCGTCGGCGCCGCACAAAGACTCCTGTCCGCGTTCAAAGGAATTCGTCTTCCCCGAAAGCGCCGCCTGGTCTCGGAGTCCCGCGCGGGCGTGGAGCGCGCGCTGAAGGCCCAGGCCGCGGACGCGGCGGCCCAAGAGTAGCCGGTACGACGACGAGGGGCGCCCGGTGTCACACCGGGCGCCCCTCGCGGGTGCTCAAGGGCGGGCGCCGGGCTTGTTGACGACGCCCCAGGCGGCGCGGGCGCTGACCATCTCCCCGTCGCCCCCGGTCTCCCCGAGGTAGGCGTAGCTCTCGGGATCGAAGAAGATCTCCTGCTTGCCCTGCCAGCCCGAGGGCGTCCTCTCGGCGTAGGTCACGCTTACGCCGATCGCCGCGCGACCAAGCGGGTCCTTCACGCCGGTCGTCACCCGGGTGCCGGGGATCTTCGCGAGAGCCCGGAACAGGCCCGCCTGGACGTTCGGCGGGATCAGCACCGACCGGTACAGGACGTCGATCTCCCGCCAGTCGCGCTGTGCGCGCGTCTCCCCCTTGGTGGAGCCGATGGTGTGCTCCTCGCGGATGCGCTTCATCATGCGGTCGGAGTCGCTCGGCAGGGTGGCGAGGAAGCGGTAGAACTGCCGCTGGGAGCGGTCGTCGTAGCCCTCCTTCTTCCACTTCTCCTCCTGGTTGGGGCCGTACCAGACCTGGAGTTCGTCCGGGTCGAAGTCTGAGACGTCACCGGCCGGGGGGATGCCGGGCAGATTGGCGTGCCCGGTGCCGTCCCAGCGGGTCCACTCCTCGCTGCTTTGCGGCTTGCCCTGGACGAAGACGGTGCTCTTCTCGTACACCCACTGCTTCGGGCCGGGTTCGGTGCCGTCGTGCTTCTCGACGGTCGCGGCGGCCAGTTCGAGGGCGTCGGCGGAGGCGCCTGCCGACAGCACCTGGGGGCCCTTCCTCGCGGAAGCGTGGGTACTGTCCTCGGGCAGGGTCGCGACGATCCCGGCGGTCACGACGAGGGCCCCTGCGGCGGCGCCGACCAGGATCATCCGGCGCCTGGTAAGGGCGGCGCGCTCAGGGCGGGTCTCCTGCCGGAACGCCGCGGTGAGCCGGGCCCGCGGCGCGGCGAGCCGGTCGGCGTCGGGAAGGGGTGCGTCGGCGCGCAGGCCGCGGAGTTCGGAGAGCTCGTTCATGCGGGGTCACTTTCGTGTGTGCGAGCTTCGATGAGGGGGCCACTGGCCGCGCCGGTTGCGGTGCGCAGCTTCCGGCGGGCGCGGTTGAGGCGGGAGCGGACGGTGCCGACGGGAATGTCGAGGGCTTCGGCGATCTCCTGGTAGCTGAGGTCGGCCCAGGCAAAGAGCAGCAGGACGTGCCGGTCGCCCGCGGAGAGATGGGCCAGCGCCCCGGCCAGCGGGCGGGCGGCGGCCTCGGCAGCGAGGCGGTCGTCGGCGGAGTCGGTCCAGCTGTCGGCGACCGGGTCGTGGCCGGTGCGGGCGAGCAGTTTCAGCGCCCTGACCTCCTCCCGGCGGTGTCGGCCGATCTGCTTGGCGGCGATGCCGTACAACCAGGGCCGGACGCCGGCGCGGGCCGGGTCGAACCGGGCCCGTATCCGGAAGGCCGTCAAAAACGTCTCGGCGGTGACGTCGTCGGCCGCGTCCCGCCCGAGCCGCCGGGCGACGTACTGATGGATCGCCAGGGCGTGACGGTCGAAGAGCGCCGCGAAACGCTCTGGTTCCTCGAGTGAGGCCGCGATGAGCTCGGCGTCGCCGCCGGCCGGGTCGGTCATGGACAGTCCGTCCGTTGGTGAGGTCGGTGGGTGTCAGGATGGCGGGTGGTCACACCCTGTACTTGCCGAGTCGCCGTGAACGGGTTCACGCCGCCTCAGGCGCCGTACGCCTCATGACACCCACCCAATGAAAGAACAACGACGCCCATCACAGACTGGGTGGTCAGGTACGGCGTAGGGGAACGGCCGTCTACCTCCGTAGGACAGGGGCGATGGAACGGCGATGAAGGAACTCCGTCCTCATCAGCGAGAAAGCCGTGGACGCGGTACGCCATGCGCTCGCATTGTCTGCACGATCCACTGCGCCTGAGCGAGGTCTCCTCCCTGCGGGGCGGGGACGTGGCCTTCCCCAACACCACGGACGTGGACGAGCTGGTCGACTGGGTCCGGCCCTTCGACAAGATCACCGTGTTCGCGACGTACGCCTTGCTCGGGCTCGGCACCCTGGAGCGCGCCCACTCCCCCGTCCTCGGGGAGGCCGGGGAGGCGCGGCGGGGTCGGCGCCTGGCCTTGCTGCAGACCGCACTTTTGGAATACGCGGCGGCATACAACCTGCGTACGGTCATGACGTCCCACCAGAAGGTGGAGAGGGCCGCCGCGTTTGCGGAGAAGATGCCGCAGACGGCAGCCGAACTGTACGCAGGCGACGCCTCCGACGAGGCCCTGGCGGCCGCGGGTCGGCTCCCGAAGTCGTCGATTGACACGGAGTTCTACGAGCTGGAGGCCGGCCGGCATGTCCCGCCGGAGCGGGTGTGGTCGGCGTGGCTGTGCGGCAACCACCTCGTCAGCGAGCGGCGCGAGGGGCTGCGGCAGTTCGCCAACGGGATCGACGCGGCCGGGCGCCGGGTGCACCGGGCGTTCCTCGCCAGCGTTCGCGTGCTCGGGGAGGGCGTCGACATCACCGGCGAGCGCGGAGTCGAGGCCGTCTGCTTCGCCGACACCCGCGGTTCCCAGGTGGAGATCGTGCAGAACATCGGCCGCGCCCTCCGGCCCAACCGGAACGGCGGCACGAAGGTAGCCCGCATCATCGTGCCGGTCTTCCTAGAGCCTGGGAGGCTCCAGCCGACGTAGGCGCCTCCGCCGGCTACCGCCCCCTCGTAGCCGTCCTCCAATGCCTGCGCTGTCACGATGAACGACTCGTGGAGCAGCTCGCCTCCCGGGCTCTCACCAGCGGACAGCGCACCGTGCACGTACGGCGTGATGAAGACGGGCGGATCGTCGCGTCCAGCGGCGAAGACCAAGAGCATGACGACGGCGCCGACGCCGCGGCCGAGTCGGCCCTGCTACTTCTCCACCCCACGCGACGCCGCCACGATCGCGGCCTTCCTGCGCATCCGGGTCTACCGACCCGAGTCCCTGGTGTGGCTCGAGGGCTACCAAGCCCTCATCCGCTGGCGAGCCGAGAACGAGATCACCGGTCTGCACGCCGTCCCCTATGACACCGAGACCGAGGTCGGAGCGACCAAGGCGTTCCCGCTGGGCAGATGGGTGCACCAACAGCGCAAAGCACTGCGAGCGGGTGGGCTGGAACCGTGCCGCAAGGAACTGCTCGACCTGCCGGAGGCCGGGATGGCGTGGGAGCCGGGCGAGGAGGCCGGGGAGAACAAGCTCGCCGCGCTCCGGTCCTACCGGCGGATCGCCGTACACCTCGCGCCCCGCCAGGACGCCGTCTGGGGCGAGGGGGCGAGCCTGGGTACAGGGGCTGACTTGATCCCCGTCGGGCAGCACATGGCCAACCTCCGCCGCAAGGGCGGCCTCGGCAAGGATCCCGAGCGTGCCGCAGCCCGCGCTGCTCAGCTCGCTCAGATCGACCCGGACTGGAACTGCCCCTGGCTACTCGACTGGCAGCGGCATGACCGCGTGCTCGCCCACCTGGTCGACGCCGACGGCGTCCTGCCGGCCATCGAACCGGGCGTACTGTTCGAGGGCGACGACCTTGGGAAGTGGCTGCAGCGGCAGAAACAGCCGACCACCTGGAAGCAGTTGTCCACCGAGCAGCAGGAACGGCTGACCGCGCTGGGCGTACAGACCGCCCAAGCACCGTCTCCCGCCCCGGTGGCCGGGCGTGCGACGAAGGGCACCAAGGCGCAGCAGGCGTTCCAACGCGGACTCGCGGCCCTCGCGCAGTGGGTGGAACGGGAAGGTGCCGACCGGCCGGTACCACGCGGGCACAGCGAACAGATCACCATCGACGACGAGGCAGAACCGGTAACGGTCCGGCTCGGGGTATGGGTCTCCAACACCCGCGCGAGGCGCGACAAGCTCACCCCCGAACAGCGCACCGCGCTACGACAGTTGGGCATGGAGTGGGCGTAGCCGACATCAGCGGGCTGCGTTGCCGGCCGATGCGGTCATCGGGGCGGCATTCCACTCGTCCGGCAGGGAGGCGGGCAGGGGTGTCAGGGCGGTGTCAGGGCGGTGTCAGGGCCGCGGAGTCGGCGGTGTGATCGGCGAGTGCGGCGGTCAGGGCGCGATCGCTTCCGGCGGTCGCGACGAGACTGAGCCCGACGGGGCCGGCCGGGCTCTGCACCCCGGGCAGGGTCAGCACCGGCAGGCCCGCCACGCTTGCAGCGCAGATCAGCTGCACGGTCGCGGTACGCAGTGCCATGCCGGTGACGGCCGGGCCGGGCGGGGGAGCCGCCGTCGGGGCCGCCGGCTGTACGAGCGCGGTGCCGGGCGGGATCAGTTCGGCGAGCGCGCTCCGCGCCTGGCTCACGGTGTCCCGGGCCCATGCGAGGTATTCGGTCGGCATGCCCTCGCCCGCAGCGATGGCGTCTGCGACGGGGGGCGAGACGGCCTCGCGGTGCGCCTGCAGCCAGCTGCCGTGCAGCTGCCACATCTCCACGGCCTGGAGGACACCCAGCGCCTCCGCCCACTCCTCGAGATGTGCGGCGCAGGTGCTGCTCCTCGGCTGCAGTGGGACGGCCAGCCGGTCCGCCCACGCGTGGGCTGCGTCGTGCAGCGGCAGACGCAGTGCCGGGTCCACCAGGTCGAACAGGTCCGTGGCCAGGAGCAGCCGTTTGATCGGCTGAGCGGGTCGCCATGGAAGGAGCACGTCGGACACCCGGCTGAGCAGTTGCGGTGTTCGGGTGATCCAGCTCGCGGTGTCGAACGAGGGGGCGAGACCGATCTGGCCGGTGTCCGGGACCAGACCGTGTGACGGCCGCAGGCTGTACAGCCCGCAGTAGGAGGTCGGCACCCGTACCGAGCCCGCCGTGTCGGTGCCCAGACCGATGTCGGCCAGCCCCAGGGCGACGGCGCTGGCCGAGCCGCTCGAGGACCCTCCGGGGACCCGCCCGGGCGCCGCGGGATTCGGTGGCATCCCGTAGTGCGTGTTGAGCCCGGACAGGCCGTAGGCCAGCTCGTCGGTCCGTGCGATACCGGTGACGTCCGCCCCTGCCCGCAGCAGGGCCTGGACGGCCGCGGCGTGGGCGGACTCGATCGGTGCCTCGCGCAGCCATGCCGGATTGCCCGCCCCGATCGCATGGCCGGCGACAGCGAAGAGGTCCTTCACCGCGACCCGGGAGCCGGACAACACACCCCCCTTGGACGCCGCGACCAGCGGATCACCGACAACACGCCAGACCGATGGGTCGATCTCCCCCGGAGCCGGGACGTCATCGCGGGGAGCGCTTGTCGTTCCACCGCTGTCGTGGCGAGGCGGGATCAGGAGCGGCACGTTGGCAACGGCAGAACTCGGCTGCTGGGCAGGCATGAACGACCTCGACGTGATCGGGAGGCAAGCGCGTACAACCGTACGTGCAGGGGGTGAACCGGCTGAAGCCGGGTCGGATGACGACCAAATTGATACAGATCATCAGGGAGGCCCGGCTCGGCACGGGGACTCGTACTCATGGAACCGTGTGAACAGCTCGCTCGCCCTGGTGGCCTGGCTGGAGCGGCTCATCGCTGGCTCTTGATGTCCCACAGGGTCCGCACATGCGGGCCCGCGACGAGATCGATGAGGCCGTAGCGGCTCACCATCTCGCGTTGTTCCGCCGGCGGGAGGTGGCGGTTCTCCTCTCCCTTGCGCGCGACGGTCGTCGTCACGTTCGCGCCCTGCGAGCCGAACTGCCAGTAGACGGTGACGAAACGCGCATCCCTCGTGTACTCGTCGAGCGCGTTGTTCTCGTGCACCCTGGCACGGTAGATGAGGGAGTCGACGCCCTTTTGCTGGTCCTGCTTCACCTGTCCGGAGATCTTTTCCCCACCCCAAGAGTTCCCCACAAACTGGAGCGGCGGCTGCAGCACGAGCCGGTCCTTGCGCGCGAGGCTCGCAGTGGCGTAGAACGCCACCTGGTCGTACGGCGTGTTCATGGGCAGTTGCACCACCAGCCGGGTGGCGAAGGTGCCGCTCGACTCGATCCATTGGCCAATGGGCATCCACGGTTTCGCCTCCACCAGCTCGCCGGGCTGGTACACCTCCCGGCGGGAGAGCGGGTTCACCACCGAGGATTTGGACCACTGCTCGGTGTCGTCCTGCCACTGCTTGCGGAGTCGGTCCTTGGGGCTGAGCGGCACCCGTAACCCCATGGCGTGGAACTCGGTGCCGAGCACGTAGAAACCCACGGGACCGTGGTTCTGGATGGTGATGTCGACCGGTACGGAGAAGGCCTTGCCGTCCTTGCTGGGCACCGCCGTTCCTACGGACAAAGTGACGAGAGGCTCGGTCTTCCGCTGGTACGGCACATAGAGGTTCTGATAGCTGAAATTGGCGACCGCAATGGCCGAGGAGACGATCACCGCGGCGGCCACCCGCTTCGGAGCGGGGATCAGGACTGTCGTCCGCCACACCGTGAGAACGGCCCATGCCGAACCCGCCGAGAGCGCGGCGAACAGCGTCGGATACCACTTTGAATCGCCGTCCTTCACCGTCTCGACCAGAACCAGGAGGTTGGTCAGCAGGGCCGCGAACGCGCCGATCAGAGCCACCAGGCCGGAGTACGAGAAGGAGTGCCGGATCCAGTGGTCCAGCACCCCGACGGCACCCAGCAGGGTGGTGAACGCGACCGCGAGAAAGACGGCACCGGTGATCCGGCCCGGGAAGGTCAGCGCAGAGGCGAAGTCCTCAGCGCCGAACCGGGCCAGCAGCACCGTCGTCAGCATCAGGGTCAGCAGCATGACCGCGAGGGACACGCGTGACTGCCAGGTTCGCAGCGAGGGCCGTACCGCTTTCGGGCGCAAGCCGGGGCGGGGCCGCCTGGGAGGAGTCCGCACCCGATCACCTCCTGAGACCGGCTGTCGTGCACCGCAGGTGTGCGGCGCGGCCTCAGGAGACCTGCTGCCGCGCCGTGGGTCCGAGCACCATCGTCCGTGGTGATCCACCGGGTCGCCATCGGGACGCCTCCGGACGTGGGGCCTCCCCGGCACCGGCGTGGTCGATCGTGTGCCGTTCGGAAACTCATCGCTGCTGCTCGGAGTGGGTCTGGCGCGCCACGGAGTGGCACGAGCCCTGGCTCTGCAAGGGTCTGCCGCCCCGCATAGGCGGGTATGCGTCGGTCGCCTGCTCTCACAGGTCGAACTCCACGTGCTCCACGTCGGTGAACTCCACCTCCAGGCCGTGGGCCCGGCGGCCGCCGTCGCGGAAGTAGACCTCGCCCAGGCCTTCGGCGGCGATGCCGCGCAGCTGCTGCTCACCGGCGCCGGCGTCCTGGGCGTCGAAGAGGCGGACCGCGTGCTGCGGGGGCAGGGCGAGGATGAGGCGGCGGACGCGGTCGAAGATGCCGGGGTGGTTCGCTTTGACGGGGCGATGTAGTGGGCGCCGCGTTCGCGCAGGTAGGCGCCGTGGGCGTGCTGGGTGTGCAGGGCGTCGGCGGTGATTACGGTTCCGGTCAGGTCGAGCGTGTCCAGCAACGGAGCGAAGGCGGGGATCTCGTTGCTCTTGTCGGCGACCTGACGCTGGGCGAGGACGTCTCCGGCGTGGGTCATGGCGGCCAGCAGGGCAATGACCGGCGAGGTGGCGGTGCGGGAGCCGCGTACGGTTTCGCCGTCCACGGCGATCGGCCGCAGCCCGCCCTCGACAGCGGGACTGTTGCGGGCGATGAGGAAGGCGCCGATCGCGACGTCCAGCGCGTCGCCGTCCAGACGGGCCAGCAGCCGGCGCACGGTTCCCGGATGCGGCACCGGTATCCGGCCGGTGAGCGGCTCCGGCGCGAAGCCCAGGACCCGCAGCGTCCAGGACGGAACATCGGCGAGCCATTCGCCGACGGCGGTCAGCGACCGTGCACCGGCCAGCACGCTGGCTGCGGCGGCGGACAGCAGCGGGACCAGCGGGTACAGGCAGCCTCGACGATCCCTCGGATCAGGCACAAGAGCCAGGTAGTAGTGCAGACGCACGGCGTCGGCGACGGGCGCGGTGGCTTCGGCGCGGGCCACCGCCAGGTCATGCCGGGAGTGGGGCACCGCACCTCGAAGTACCTGAACAATCGGGCAGAGAACAGTCATCAGCCGATGCGGCAGCGCGAACGCGCCCTGAAGGGCTTCCGCTCCGTCGGCGGAGCTCAGCGGTTCCTGTCCGCGTTCAGCGGCATCTCACCGCACTTCCGGCCCCGTCGTCACCACCTCACTGCCCCTGACCACCGCGCCGAGATGACTCGCCGCTTCACCACCTGGCACGACGTCACTGACCTGCCCACACCAGCCTGACCACAGCACCATCCCCGCTCCCACCCGGCCTCGACCTGCCCGGCCCCGGATCACCCCCTCAAGTTGACAACGCCAGGTGCATCTGTCTTGCCCCGGTCGTGGGCTGCGCTGGGTCAGCGGCCGGGCGGACACGCCCTCCGGGGGCGGCGGAGGCGGGACGACCAGAGCAGGGAGCGCTGTGGCGGCGGGGGCATCGCGGACGGTGCCGTCGGCCGCTGGGCTGCCACTTCGGTGGGGGCGGTGGCGGGTTGGTGGCGGGCGTCTCAGGGGCGGGGCTCGATCACCTCCAGGGCGCCGGTCTGGGTGTCATAGCTGCGCAGGGTGATGAGCCGGGCCGACAGGGGCGGCGCCGGCAGCAGTTCGGGGATGCGCCGGCCGGCGAAGGCGCCTGCCCGCCGGGTACGGCCGAGGGTGATGTGCGGGCTCCAGCGCCCGGGGACGTGGAATGGGCTGAGGGTCTCGGGCGGGCTGTCCGAGGCCACCGCCTGCCATACCCGGCGGTGCAAGCCGGCCAGCGCGGAGTCGAGGTCCAGCGACCAGGCCAGCACCGAGGTGGGCTTCTCGAAGCGGACCACGCCGGTGAACCGCACCGGCAGCGGCAGGGCGGCGGCCACCTCGGCGAGTTCCCAGCGGATCGGGGCGGTCAGTTCCGGGCAGGCGGCCAGGGTGAGGTGCGGGCTGTTGGTCGGTGAGTGGTGGCGCGCCTGACTGGGCAGCCCCGCGTTCGCGAGCCGCCGCCAGGCTTCTCGAACCGCTAGTTCTGCCGCTTCGTCCAGCAGAAGCTCGACCGTGCGCACCGCTGCAGCCTACCGGTGGGCTGTGAGTGGGCAGGTCCTCGCGGGCAGGCCGCACTGTTCAGGAAGTGTGGCGGAAGGCGGTGGCAGGGCCGATGATGCCCGAGGAGGGGGTGCCGCCGGTGGTGCCGGGGCATCCACCGGGCCGCATTCTTCCGGTCCCTTTGTGCGCCGTGCGCCGTGTCTGGGCTGCACCTTGTGTCGTGCGGATGGCGGGCGCCCGTTCCGCGGGCCGGGTGCCGTGGTGGGAGGCCCGTGGGGTTTCTGTGTGGGGCCGGGGCTCTGGGGGCGGTGCTGCTGGTGTGCGGTGGCCTGCTCCTGGCTGTGGTCGTGGGAGGCCGTGCGGCCGGGGTCGAGGGCGGGGTGGTGGGCGGTCCGCTGCCGTCAGTGGTTGCGGATCTGCTCGATACGGCGGCTCGGCTCGTGGGGATCCGTGTCCTGCATCAGATCGGTGAGGTTCTCGTAGCTCACCGTGTCCTGCCCGGACGCCGTTTTTGGGCTGGTCTGCGGCCGGGCTGAGCGGGTGAGCTGAAGTGGGACGGATTTCGGACGGTGGACCGCCCCGGGTTCGGCAGAGATCTCAGATTGTGGTTGTGACCTGGGGTTTCTTGGATGCCATGGAGTGATTGGCCTCGTCCTCGGCGGGAGGACGGGGCCTGTCTCGCCGTGGAGCCTGCGGTGGTTGTGCCAGTCGGTCCACACCGGCGGTGGCCGGCTCGGCCGGGGAGAGGGCCTTCCGGGGCTGCTGCGGCTTGATCCATTCGGTTTTGAACGGGCCGATCGTGCTCTCTCGGGGCGTTGTCGTATGCGGCGCCGGCAGATCCGGTCGAGGCCGCGATGCCGGCCGTGTCGGGGTGTTCGGACGGCCGGAAACCTGTGTATTGGCTGTCCGCATCGGTGTGGTGTGTCAACTCGCCGCGAGCATATGGATATTCATCGCGGTCGTGCTGCCACAGCGCCGTCTTCAGAGTGTCCAGGGCGAGCCGGGTCTCCTTCGGTGTCGCGGCGGGCCGGCCGACGCTCCGGCGGGAGCGGGTGTCGACGGCAAAGGCGAGGTGGACCACTGCGGCCCAGGTGGCCGCGGGCGTGAAATCCGCGCCCCGGCAGCGGTTCGGAGCACCGGCGACGAAGTCGCGGTCCACCCGGTCCGGTGCCCGCTCGGGCTGCTGGTCCGGCAGCGTGGTGAGCACCCTCTTGCCGCGGACGGCACCGGCGATGCCCGGCTCGCGCATCAGCCGCCCGGCGGTGCGCCGGGCCGCCTGATGACCCCGGCAGGTCGGCTCCCGCAGATCTTCCGGGCCCCGTGGACGCGGTAGTTGGCGGTGTGGACCTGGCGGATCAGCCCCTTGCGCTCCGTGTCCCGTACAAAACGGGCGGGCGGGGCGGCCGGGCGTTTCTTGTGGGCGCAGGAGGCGGACGGGGCGATCTTGCAGTCGTGTTCGGTGAGTGTCCTGCAGAGCGGCTCGATGCCGTCGAAGCGGTCCCGGTGCTCGTCGAGGAACGCTGCGAGCGTGTAGGGGGCCGGCCGAGCTCGGCCGCGGAGGAAATCGCCGCGGCCTTGAGGATCTCGTTGGCCCGTTTCAGTTCGGCGTCCTCCTTCTTCAACGCCTTGGGCTGGGCGGACTCCTCCGTCGTCCCCGGACGCGGTCCTGCGTCGATCTCGTGCTGCTTCACCCGGTTCCGCGGTGTCCCGCGGGAGCCGAGGCCGAGCTTGTCCGTGACCGCCTGCAGAGCGGCCGTCTCGTGCGCGTGGTCGTCGCGCACCTCGGCGGCCACGCGCACCGCACGACGGCGGAGTTCAGGGGGGGGAGCGGGAAGGTCGTGCCATGACTCGATCCTTATGGCGAGCCGGGGCGGTTCACTGGCACGACGCCACCCCACCCCAGGGGGGCGCAGGCGCCTCGGTGGGCACTCCAGGCGCCGCTGATCGGCAAAAAAAGGGGGCTGGAGGCTGATCGGCGCGCCGGTGGCCGGGCAGCGCCGCCGTCCTCTTTCCCCTTCTCACGTTCTGGAACAGCGCCGAACTCGCCGTCTGCGCCGGAGTCATTCGTCGCCGCCCGGCCCGCTGACCAGCACCCGTACTGAGCCGTGATGCCGATCGGCACCGCCTTGGACGTGCGCCCGGTCATCGGGCTCTGTCCACCGTGCGAGTCCCAAGTCCGCCTGGTGCGGTGCACCGTGGGGCTCACGGCGCGGCGGGGCGCGGCGGGGCTGAGCGGTGTCGCGGCTCTGGCCGATCCTCAACCATTTTCGACTTATTGCCCCGGAGCGCCATCCAAGTCCCGCCCTGAGACGTATCCCGTGTGGAGCAATCTTCAGGAGGAGCGCAATGGCCATCTTCAGCAATCTGATGCCTGCCCATCGCCGGGACCGCAACGACGACACGTCGCGCCGGGACGACTTCTCGGGGCATGGTCACGGGCACGACCACGACCACGGGCACGACCACGGCGACCGCCACGGGCACGGCTACGGCGACCGCCGCGGGCACGGCTACCAGTGACCGCACCACGGAGGCCGGGCGGACCGTAGACCGGGAGGTCCTGGTCCGCTCGGTCCGTCCCTCCACGAGGAACGCATGCCATGGTGCATGTCCTGCGGCGTCTGCTGTCGGTGGGTGAGGCTTCCGATGTGGTGGCGGCCGCGCCCCCGGTGCCTTTGCGCGAGGTGTTCCGGCGGTTCTGGCCCTATACCCGCGGCGGTCGGCGCTGGTTCGCTGCCATCGTCCTGTTCAGCCTGATCGGCCCCGCCCTCGATGCGACGGAGATCTGGCTCTTCAAGGTCGTGGTGGACGGTGTGCTCGTTCCCCGCGACATCACGCCGCTCCTGTGGATCGCACCGACCTATCTGGGGCTCATCATCGGCTCCGGCGTTCTGGGGTTCGCCGACGACGTGACGTCCACGTGGGTCGGCGAACGCTTCCTTCTGACGCTTCGCTCCGATGTGTTCCGGCACGTCCAGGGCCTGTCGCTCGGATTCTTCGAACGCCAAAGGCTCGGGGACGTGTTGTCGCGTGTGACGGGCGATGTCGACACGGTCGAGACGTTCCTGCTCTCGGGAGTGGCGGACGCCCTCTACCACGTGATCCGCCTGGGTGTCTTCCTCGGTCTGCTGTTCTATCTGCAGTGGGATCTGACCCTCCTCGCCCTCGTCATCGTGCCGCTGTTCTGGCGCGCCGCCCGGCACTTCTCGCGGCTGATCAAGGAGGCGTCCCGGGAGCGCAGGCGCCGCAGCGGTTCGATCAGCGCGATCGCCGAGGAGTCGCTGGGCAACGTCGCCCTGGTGCAGGCGTACAACCGGCAGGGGTGGGAGGAGCGCCGGTTCGAGCGTGAGAACGTGGGCCGGTTCCGGGCCACCATGGCCTCGACGCGGATCCGCGCCGTCTACGGATCCGTCGTCGAGGTCATCGAGGTGTCCGGTGTCCTGGCGGTCATGGGCCTGGGCACCTGGAAGCTGGCCCAGGGACAGCTCACGCTGGGCGGACTGCTGGTCTTTTTGGCGCTGATCGGCAACCTCTACAGTCCGGTCCGCGGTCTGTCCCGCCTCGGCACCACCTTCTACGCGGCGTCCGCCTCGGCCGAACGGATCATCGAGTTGCTGGATCAGCGGCCGCAGGTCGCCGAGGCCGCCGGTGCGCGCCGGACCGGCCGTGCGCGAGGTGATGTGGAGTTCGACGGCGTCTTTTTCCGCTATCCCGGTACGCCGTCCTGGGCGCTGTCGGACGTGTCGTTCCACGTGGCGGCCGGGGAGACGTTGGCGCTGGTCGGGGCCAGCGGGGCCGGCAAGTCGACGGTGGCGAAGCTGCAGCTGCGCTTCTACGACCCCGACCGGGGCGCGGTCCGCCTGGACGGGACGGATCTGCGGGATCTGCGCCTGTCCGACCTGCGGGAGAGCGTCGCGGTGGTCCTGCAGGAGACGCTCGTCTTCCACGGCACCGTGCGGGACAACATCGCCTACGGCCGGCCGGAGGCGACGGAGGCGGACATCGTCGCGGCGGCGCGCGCCGCGGACGCGCACGAGTTCATCGAGCTGCTCCCGGAGGGCTACGACACGATGGTCGGCCAGCGCGGCCAAACGCTCTCCGGCGGGCAGCGCCAGCGCCTGGCGATCGCCCGCGCGATGATCAGGGACGCGCCCGTGCTCCTCCTGGACGAACCGACCACCGGCCTCGATGTGCGGTCCGGCCGGCGGATCATGGACCCGCTGCGTCGGCTCATGGCCGGGCGGACGACCGTCGTGATCTCCCACAACCTGCTGACCGTCCGAGACGCCACGCGCATCGTGGTTCTCGACCGGGGCAGGATCGCCGAGTGCGGCGCCCACGACGACCTGCTCGAGCGCGGCGGGACGTACGCCCGGCTGCACCGGCTGAACGCCCTGGCCGGTGCCGCCCCAGCCGGGTCCTCGGCCCTGGGGACGGTGCTGCCGTGAGTGTCCCGGCGGTGCGGGCCGCCCCGGTTCTGGTGCCCGGCACGAGGCCGGTTTCGGGCTACGAGGTGCTGGCGCATCTGGCGCGCACCGGCTGGCTCGACGTCTATGACGTCTGGAGCGAGGAACGGGACTGCCGCTGTGTGCTCAAGGCCGTGCGCCCCGACCGCCGGGGGCAGGAGCAGCTGGGCGAGCGGCTGCTGCGTGAGGGGCGGTGGCTGGGGGCCTTCACCCATCCGCACCTGGTCCGTGCGTACGAGACGTTCGAGTCGCCGGTGCCGCTCGTCGTGCTGGAGACGCTGACCGGCGAGACGCTGTCCCACCTCGTGCACCGGTTGCGGCGCCGGCCGTCCGCCGCCGATGTGGCGCTGCTCGGGGTGCAGCTGTGTTCCGCGGTCCACTACCTCCATGGTCAGGGTCTGCTGCACCTGGACCTCAAGCCGTCGAACGTGGTGGTGGACTGCGGTCATGCGAAGGTGCTGGATCTGAGCATCGCGCGGCCGCCCGGGCCTGTGCCCGCGGGGGTGGGCACGTTCTGCTACCTCGCTCCCGAGCAGGCCCGCGGCGGGTCGCTGTCGGTAGCCGCGGACGTGTGGGGCATCGGCATCACGTTGTACGAGGTCGCCGCCGGGGACGTGCCGTTCGGCCGCGGGGATTTTCGCGGGGTTTCCTCCCGCGGGACGGAAGGGGACGGGCCCTGCGACGGCAGCGGCACGGGCGGCGGGGACGGCCGGTATCCGCAGTTGGAGGGGGCCGCCCCGCCGATCGGCTCGCGGCGGCGGCTGCCCGGGGGGCTCGCGGCGGCCATCGACGGCTGCCTTCAGTGCGATCCGTCGTCCCGGCCCTCGGTTGCCGAACTGGCCGCCGCGCTCGAGGGGGCGCTGCCCGGCCCGGGGCGCCGCACCGCCCGCCCCTGAGGCCGGGGCGGGGCGCCGGTTTCACGCGCTCCGGCCGGTGGCGAAGTGGCCGGTGGCCAGGACGGTGCCGTCGGAGGCGGTCAGGCGGGCGCCGGAGAGCGCCGCGGGGTCGACCGGGGCCGCCGCGCCCCAGTCACCACGTCCGTTGCTCAGGGTGAAGGTGCCCACGCGGATCGTGGTGCCGTCCGTGCGTTCCAGGAGGCAGACGACCTTGCCGCTGTAGGGCGTGCCGACGGCGGCCAGGTTGACGGTCATGTAGATCCAGCCGGGTTTCCCAGGGTCTCCGGGGTGGGCGTAGACGTCTCCGGCCGACGGCCCGAGGCCCGAGGCCGAGGTCAGTTCTCCCTCCCGCAAAGGCGTCTGGACCTCCACGGCAGGAGGGCTCGAGGCCGTGAGACTCTCGATGGCGGTGCCGATGGCCCAGCCGGTGAACCCGAACGCGAAGGCGAACGCGGCCACGGCGGATGCGGCTCGCAGCCGGGCACGGCGTGCGCGAGGGCGGGCCGTCCTGTGCATGGGGCCGGACGCCCGCGTGCGGGGGGCCCCGTCGTGCGCCGTCACGTCCTGGGGCAGTCTGCGCGCCACCCGGGTCTCGAATCCGAGCGGCGGCTCTCTGCCCGGCACCAGCCCGATCAGTCCGTCGCCCACCAGGGTCAGGTGCTCGATGTACTCCCGACAGGCCGCGCACCGGTCCAGATGCGCGACCGCCATCGCCCGCTCACGGCCGGGCAGCACGCCCAGGGCCAGCTCGGCGCCGACCTCCCGCAGCGTCTCGCAGGTCACGTCACTGGCCATGGTCCCCTCGATTCGGAGAGGCGAGTGTGTTCCGCAGCTTTCTCATCGCCGTCCTGATCCGCGTCTTGGCGGTGCCCAGCGGGATCTTCTCCCGGTCGGCGATCTGCTGGGCCGTCATTCCGTAGATGCCCGCCATCACCAGGGCACGCCCCTGTTCCCGGGGCAGCTGCGCCACGGCGGCCCGCAGCTGGGAGGAGGCCTCGTCGGCCAGGGCCCACTGCTCGGGAGTCTCGGTCACGACATCGAGGAGCGCGTCGAGGTCCTCGGGGGCCACCGGCTCCGTCCGCCGCGCGCGGACGGCGTCGATGGCGAGATTGTGCGCGATGGTCGTCAGCCAGGTCGTCACCGATCCGCGGCGCGAGTCGTAGATCTGCGCATGGCGCCACGCCCGCTCGAACGTCTGCTGGGCGATGTCCTCGGCAAGTTGCGGATCTTCGGTGACGGCGATGGCGACGCCGAAGACCGCGCGCTGAAACCTCCGCACGAAGGTGACCGCGAGTTCCGGATCACCGGTGGCCAGCCCGGACAGCAGAGCCTCGTCCGGGAGGCGGCCCACGGGAACCGGAAGCTCGGCACACTTATATGTACGGTCCGCCCCCCGCCGAGGGATTGCCCGGCCGCGACGGAAGATCACATGACCATTCTGCGCCGGTTTCCGCCGGCTGCACGAACTACTCGCAGCGCGGTCGGTGACCGTTTCGCGCCGGCCACGGCAAGTAATCCGCCAGGGTGGGGGCGCCTGCCCGAGACCCGGCACCCGCCACACCCCGGCGGGCCGGCGAAGAGCCGTGCACCCCCTCACGTGACGGCGCCGGTCGGGACGTTCACCGGTGCGCTTGAGGCAACCCGTGGAGCTGAGGGGTGCGGGCCGCACGCCGGGGACCGGGCGGGCGGCAGCACCGGCCGGCCGGTCGGCACCTTCCTCGGGTGCCGGCGGGTGCGCTGGCCGTCGGCCACGGTCGCGCGTACCACCAGCGCACAGCCGCCGCCCTCGACGGCGGGCGCGCTCTCGGTGGTGATGCGGGCGCGCCGGCTCTCGCGGGCGGGCGCGCCGTCGGGGCCGGTGTGCGCGCCCGTGGCGCACCGGGTGCGGGGAGGATCTCGGCGGTGCGGCGAAAGCGCCGGCCGGTCACTCACCCGACGCGGGCCAGCCGGCTCACCCACTGGGCCAGCGTGAGCGAGGCGGCCGAAGCCCCCCGGGCCGCGCCGTGCCGGCGGCGCCGGGGCCGCCGGTCGTGGCGGCACCCGGCCTGCCCGGGCCGGGACGCCGGCCACCGCCGGCCGGGCTCGTCTGCCAGCGCCCGGCGCAGACCGGACAGGTGCGCGGCCACGGCCGCGAGGCAGTCATGCTCCTCCCGGCAGCCGGGGCAGCCCGCCAGGTGGGCACGGACCGCGCTCGCCTCGCCGGGGTCCAAGACGTGAAGGGCGTGTCCTTCGAGCAGGTCGCCGATGGTGCGGCAATCCCGGGCGGCAGTGAACATGACGGATCCCTTCGTGCGGGGGCGAACCTCACCCCGTCGACGGAGCCGGTGCACGGCCCCGTTTCCTGCCCCCACCATCGCCCGAACACGACCCCCCGCGCGTCGTCCCCGCGCAGCAATTCCCGGCTACCACGAACGCGGTATCCGGCACGCCGGCCTACCACGGGCCCGCGGCGCACGCCGCGGCCGCACCGGCCTGCACCCCATCACCGGGAAACAGGGCGCGGCCTTCACCCGGCCACCGGGGGGCGGGGCGCCGGCGTCGGGCTGACCACGCCGCACTGGTAGGCGATGACCACCAGCTGGGCCCGGTCACGGGCGGCCAGCTTGGTCATGGCCCGGTTGACATGGGTCTTGGCCGTCAGCGGGCTGAGGAACAGCCGCTCGGCGATCTCCTCGTTCGACAATCCCAGCGCGACCAGCCCCAGGACATCGCGTTCCCGCCGCGTCAGGCCCTCCAGCCGCTCGTGCACGGCCGCCGTGCACGGTTTCGGCTGCGCCAGGAACCGCCTGATCAGCCCCCGGGTCGCCGCGGGGGACAGCAGCGCCTCCCCCGCGGCGACCGTGCGGACGGCATCGAGCAGCTCCTCGGGCCGGGCGCCCTTGCCCAGAAAGCCGCTCGCCCCCGCCCGCAGGGCCTCCGCGACGTACTCGTCGTCCTCGAAGGTGGTCAGGATCAAGACCTTCACCGCCGAGAGGTCCTCGGCCTCGCCGATCAGCCGCGTGGCGACGAGGCCGTCCATCTCCGGCATGCGGATGTCCATCAGGATCACATCCGGCCGCCGCGTCCGCGCCAGCTCCACCGCCTCGCGGCCGTTGGACGCCTCGCCCACAATCTCCATGCCCTCGGCGGAATCGAACAGCATCCGGAAGGTGCCCCGCAGCAGGGCCTGGTCATCGGCGAGCAACACGCGGATCGTCATGCCCATCTCTCCTCGGCGTCCCGCCCGGCCGGCGTCGCGATCGCCGCGCCCGGCCGCAGCGGCAGTTCGGCGGTCACGGTGAAACCCCCCTCGGGGCGCGCCACGGCCTCCAGCCTTCCCCCGACGCTGGCCGCACGCTCGCGCATCCCGATCAGCCCGTGGCCGGTCCCGGGGTGGGACTCGTGCGGCCGGGCGCACCCGTCGTCCTCGACCGTGATCGTCAGCCAGCGGGGCCGGTAGTGCAGGTGGAGGCGGGCGTGCTCGGCCCCGGCGTGCTTGCGCACATTCGTCAAAGCCTCCTGCACGATGCGGTACGCGGCCAGGTCCACCGCCGGCGCCAGCGGCTCGGCCGCACCGTGCCGCGTGTGCCTGACCACCAGGCCGACCCGTTCGAAGGACGCCAGCAGCTCCGGTACCTGCGCCAGGCCCGGCATCGGATCCCGCGGCGCCCCGGGATCATCGGACTGCCGCAAAAGCCCCACGGTCACCCGCAGCTCCTCCAGCGCGGAGTGGCTGGCCTCCCGGATGCCCTCCAACGCGGTGACCAACTGCTCCGGCCGCCGCGTCCCCAGGTGCACGGCGACCCCGGCCTGCGCGTTGATCAAGGCGATGTGGTGCGCGACCACATCGTGCAATTCACGCGCGATCCGGATCCGCTCGGCCGCCACCCGCTGTCGCGCCTCCTGCTCACGGGTTTGCTCCGCGTACTCCGCCCGCTCCTCCACGGCCGCCACATACGCGCGCCGTGAGCGCACCCCGTCCCCCACGGCGGCGGGCAGGGCCGTCCAGGCCACCATCGCCACGTTGTCCCCGAGCCATGAGCGGGAGCCGAACACCACGGCCGCCCCGATCAGCAGGGCGGCCGAGGCCGACGCCGCCATCCACGTGCTACGCCGGTCGGTTCGGACGGCCACGGTGTAGACGGAGACGATGACCGGACTGGTCACCAGCGGACTCTCCCGGATACCGAGCACCTGGAAGCCCACCCCGCAGACGAGCGCGGTGGCCAGGACGCCGAACGGGTGACGCCGGCGCCACAGCAACGCGAAACAGCCCGCCGCCGCCAGCACCACGGCAGCCGGGCGGACCGCGACCCGGTGCTCCTGCGGAATGACGGAGGCCGCCGCGACCGACAGCACCAACAACACCACCGGCCCCAGCACATCCAGCGTGCCGACCGGAGCGCCCGCCGCCCGCCGCCACCCGTTGATCACTGCCATGCCCCCACCGTAGGGCCGGCACCCGCACCCCGCCGCCCCGCCGGCCCACCGCACCCCGCCCCGCCGACCCACCGCCGGCACGCACCACACACACCACCCGCACCACACGGACCACAGCCCGAGCCGGGCCGTCGGCCCACCGCCGGGCGGCACAAAAGGGCCGAGCACCGGCATCCGGGCCCAGGACCCGCCCCCGCCAAGGCCCGGGCGGGCCCCCTGCCGACACCACGCCACAAACCCGGGCCACAGCCGATAAACCACACCCCACCCACCCCGGGGAAAGGCGCGGCACCCGTCCGCTGCCGCCCAGCCCACAGGACCACCACGCCTTTGACCAGCGGCTTCTTGTGAAAACCGGGAGGCGAACCCGAAGAGGCCAGACGGGCGACGCACAGAGCCCCGACACCCCGACCCGCAAGACGCACAGAGCCCCAAGACCCCAACCCAGAAGGGCGCTGTCAGCAGCCGCGGCGCCCCCGCCCCCGCTGTTGCCGGCGGTTGGGCAGCAGTCGAGTCCCTCCTCGTCCACCCCGACGACCCCAGGAGCGACAAAGAACGATCCGGGAAGGCCGTCGCCGCCGAGTCGCCGCTCGGCCCCAGGATCGACGCCCGAGGCCCCGGCCGCCGAAGCGGCGGGTACCTGGTCGGGCCCGGCTCCGTCGTGGGGGCCTGCCGTACCTGGTCGTACACGATGTGCCGGTGGTTCCGCTGCCCGGCTGGATCACCGGGCGTCTCCAGGCACAGTGGCAGGAGGCGCCGCCCATAACCTGCGGAAACTGAGAGGGGTTGCCAATGTGAGTCCGGTGCGGCATGGCACCGGGTGCGAGGGCGACGATGCGGAGGGGACGTTGGCCTGGGGCTGGGCATGGCTGTCGGCATCCGACCCCGGGAGATCGGTTGGGCCGTTGTCCGCCACGGGGCGTCAGTTGTCAGAGTGCGGGATGTGAGTTGATGTCCGTTTCGGGGTTGGGGCTGGGCGAACAGGCCGGGTTCGGTGAGGATGCCCTGTGTGACCAGGCGTTTCAGCTTGGACCGGATGCCTTTGGTGTTCTTCGGGACGATGGGCAGGCCGAGGGCCTGGCAGAGGTCGCGGGGCGCAGTGGCTTTCCGGTGTCGGCGAAGGCGGTGAGGATCTGCTGGTAGGCCGGGGGTCCGGGACGTCGGGCCGGGTCGGTTCGTCGGCGGGGCCAGTACGGGGATACCGAGGAGGGACTTGCGGGTGATGCCCAAGTTCTCGCTCTTCGCGTCGAGTTCGCCCAGCCGGGCGGTGAGGTCCTCAATGCGGCAGCAAATCTCTCCAGCCTGCTCGCCGAGTTCGGCCTTACGGGCCTCGACGTACTCCAGGACGGCCCTGATCTGCGGGTTGTCGCTCACGCTGTCCTCCAGGAGGCGATGGTGGATCCGGTGAGGCGGCGGGCCATGACGAAGGTCATCGCCCTCACCACACTCACTTACAGCGGAATCCGCCTCACTGCCGTCGTCGGCGCCGAGGTCGGGTTCAGTGTCGACCACCTCAACGACTTCGCTTGGGCCTGCGGCGACATCGGTGCCACCCTCACCCAAGTCAGCTGCTTCATGCCTGTCGTTGCCACCCGTATCGCGGCCGCCGTCGCGCGGCACCTGGAGCACCACCGGTACCGGCGCCTCGAGAAGCTGTGGCAGGCCATGGCAGACGCCGAACCGAGCATCGTCCTTGAGCAGCCTTTCGACGCGACCGAAGCACGACGCGCACGCCGCTCCGGCGCCTTCGACTTGTACCGGGGTGCCGTCGAGATCCGTGACGGGCAGATCGAGCTCCTCCCCTACCTCGCCCCGGCAGTCCGGGGAAAAGCCGAGTATCGCCGCCGTGCCTGGTGGCGCTCGAGCGCCAGGGTTGCTGCGGCAGTCACCGCGGACCAGATCCACACTGCACTCGCCCAGAAGCAGTACGGGACGGTAGGAGAACCTGCCTCCTGCGCTGACGCGACCTTGAACACCTCCACCACCAGGAAAGACCTTCGCCACCTCGTCCACGTAGCGGCCTACTCCACCCCGCCGTCCGCATGCGGGTCGAAGCCGCAGAGCGCCACAGGAGTGCGTACTTGAATCGCCGTACCCTGCTTGCCGTCGCTGCGACCAGCGCAGCCGCGGCCTCCCTGCCGAACCAGGCACACGCTGCCGCCGTGACCAGCGCAAAGGACGTCATGAGTACCACCGCCCCATACCGTTCCTCAGCGCGCGCCCAGCTCCATGCGCTGCGCTGCCGGCAGATCACCGCCTGCTCACTGCTTGACCGGACGCTCGCGCACCTGGCGAAGGTCAACCCCAGCCTCAACGCCGTGGTGACGCTCGACATCGCTGGCGCCCGCACCGCGGCCGACGCCGCCGACCGCCACCTCGCGGAGACCGGCACGACCCTCGGTCCCCTTCACGGTCTGCCCATCACCGTCAAGGACGCCTTTGAGACGAAGGGCATACGCACCACCTGCGGCTCCCCCGACCTGACCGACCACATCCCCGCCCAGGACGCCGACGTCGTCGCCCTGCTGCGCGCGGCCGGCGCCATCATCATCGGCAAGACCAACACGGCCACCATGTGTCAGGACATCCAGACGTCAAACCCAGTATTCGGCAAGACGAAGAACCCGTTCGACGAGACCAAGACCCCGGGCGGATCCTCGGGCGGCCCGGCCGTGGCCGTCGCCACGGGCCTCACCGCGCTGGAAATCGGCTCCGACCTCGCCGGGTCCCTGCGCCTCCCGGCCGCCTACTGCGGCGTCTACGCCTTGCGTACCTCCCGGGGCGCTGCGCCGATCGTGCCGACCCGCGGCCACATCCCGCGCCCGCCGGGATGGCTCACCAGCTCCGACATGATCGCGCTGGGTCCGATCGCCCGCACGGCCGCAGACCTGGACGTCCTCCTGGACGTGATCGCCGCACCGGCCCCCGCCGACAGCGCCGCCTGGAGGATCGACCTCCCCGCCGCGAAGTTCACCAGCCTGAGCCAGTACCGCGTCGGCATATGGGCGGATGACGACTACTGCCGGGTCGACTCCGCTACCCGTGGTCTCCTCGACCAGGTCGTCCGGCTCGTCCGCAGCGCCGGAGCCGCCATCGACGACAGCTCCCGGCCCGTAGAGTTCGTCACCAGCGACCGGCTGTTCCAGTCCTTGATGTACGCCACCGGGTCCGCGTCCGCGAGCGACGAGGCATTCGTCGCCGACTGCAAGGCCGCCGAGGCGCTCACCGACGACGACCCCGGCGCTTTCTACCTCAAGTCACGCACCATGCGGCATCGCGACTGGGCGCGCGCCGACGAGGCCCGCCAGAAGCTGCGCCGCCGGTGGGCCGATTACTTCGCCGAGCACGACATCCTCATCACGCCGGCGGCGCCGACCGCGGCCGTCGACGACCAGACGTCCGTCCCGTCGCCCCAGCGGTACATCACCGTCGACGGCGAGCGGCGTTCGTTCTTCGATCAGACGAGCTGGATCAACCTTGCCGGGCCCGTCGGCCTGCCGTCGATCGTGCTCCCGGCGGGCACTACGAGCACCGGCCTGCCGCTCGCCATACAGATCATCGGCCCATATCTGTCCGACCGGACCCTGATCGCTGCGGCCCGACAGATCGCCCGCATCCTCCCGACCCCTGTAACCCCGCCCGCCTTCACCGCCTGATCGAAATCATTCTTGCCCCATGGGGTGTGCGACATCCCGCGAGTTCGCCGTGCCCCTCGGTTCCTCGGCATAGTGCCTGACCCGGCACCTCGTCACTCTCGGCCTGCGCGCCCATGCAGGGATCATGATGGCTCTTCAGGAATCCCGAAGGTCCATCATGATCAGTTCCTTCCGTGGAGTGCCACGACGCTCTGGAAGCCGGGAGGGCCGGTGATGCCGGCGAACAGGACGACTACCAGTACGGGCACGATGCTGAACCAGCCGATGTACCCGCCGAAGTCGTTGAGCATGAAGTGGACGAGCAGTCCGTCTTCACCGAAGGACTGCTCGTTCATACCGCCCGGTAGGTAGATCGCGCGGGCACCCTTCCATCCGTAGCCGTAGGTCAGTCCTGCGGCCGAGGCCGTCAAGGCGGCGCTGACCACGTAGGCAGCGGTGCTGCCGGGTACCGCGGCGCACCTGTCTTCGTGGTGCGGTCTGCCGGCCCAGGTCGCGGGCCGGCCGCCGGTCGCGCCAGGCGACGCCTCGGTGGTCACCCTTCCACAGCGGCGGGGTCCGCCCGGGTAACGGTGCACCCCCGCGGAGCCGGTCGTGCTGCATGCGGCGGGTTCCGCCGAGACCTTCTAACATTGTTAGGATGGCTGTGCCGTGACGGTGCCGCCGACGCCGGCGGCTCGTGCCGAGGACATGCTGGAAGCGAGGTGCCAACGATGCCGACCAGCGCCAGACGGGCCCGCGAACGCGCGAGCACCCGCGAACGAATCATCGAGGCCGCGTTGCACATCCTCGAGAACGAGGGTGTCACGGCGTTGACGATCCGGCGCATAGCAACCGCCGTCGAGTACTCCGCACCCGTCGTCTATCAGCACTTCGCCAACAAGGAAGCGCTCGTGCTGGAGCTCGTCGCTCACGGCTACCGCCTGATGATGGCCGAGCTGCAGCAGGCCGCCGAGGAGCCCGACATCGACCGGCGCTTCCTGCTGCTCGCTTCCGAGAGCGTCCGGTTCGCCGGCGAGCACCCGCACTTGTATCAGGTGATGAACGGCAACACTGTCGACTCGGATGAGCGCCTGCGCGCGGCGGCCCCCATGATCGGCCTCCTGAGGGAACTTCTCACCACGTGGTCGGACGCCCACGACGTGGTCCTGGCCGATTTCGACGAAGCCTGCGACATCGTCTGGGGCACGCTGTCCGGCATAGCGTCGCTCGGCCGCATCGGCACCGTCGGCAACGAGCGCGCCCAACAACTCGCCCAGAAGGCGATGCACACACTGCTTCGCGGCTGGCGGGCCGACCTCCCGGTGAACGCGTAGGCACCGAAACGACTCGGGTCCGGTTCGGTTTCCGCGAAACCGGGCCGAGACCGATTGCCGGCCCGTCCGTCGGTGCTGCCCGGCCCCGGTGGAGATCAACCGCTTGAACCGGACCCGGGCGGGACGACTGTCACCCGCGACCACGACCACCTCACGCCGAGCCCGCCCCGCCGGGGCGGGCTCGGCGGGCGACATCAACTGCCGGGCGGGGTCCAGTCCGCGGGCAGGCCGGAATCGCTCAGGATCTCACCCCGGTTGTAGTAGTCATCGCTCGACTGGATCAGGTTTCCGCGCAACCGCAGCACGGTCACGGCCGGGACCGCGAACGGACGAGGCGCACCGACGATGTGGCCGGTGAAGACCCCCTCGACCACGACCCCGTCCCGCCCGCGGAACCCACCGGTCGCCTCGAACCCGAGATCCTCGATGAGCTGATGGGACCCGGTCTCCCACTCCTCGACCCCCTCAGGACCGCGGAACACCAAGTTGAGGGCACGGTCGGTGTAGACCGCGTCCTTGGTGTACAGACGGGCGAGATCGCGGGTGTCGCCCGTCATCCACGCGGCGGCCCAGCGTCGCCCGATCGCCGGCACCCGATCCTTCTCGTGCTTCGCCGCGCCCACGACCTGCTGCGTCCCGGCCTGCGCAGCACGCGGGCCGGGCGACGTCTCGGAAGAGGCCGCGGGCCCGGCACCGACGGTTCCGGCTATCAGAGCCGCCGCGGCCACCCCGACAGCGAGGCCGGGAACGAAAGTACGCGTACGCATGTGAGTCTCCTTGTTCTGAGACGGCGCGACACCGGTCCGCACCACGCCGAACTAACGTCGTTAACTTTTCTAACGTCGTTAGCGTAAGTAGTGCCGGACGACGCCGTCAAGGCAGACCGCACCCGAGTTGCCGGGCGAATGTGCGGCCGGGCTGGGTGATGCGGCCGTTGGTGACCATGACGACGTCCGCCCGGTGGGCGGGGCGGCCCGTGCCGTTGACCTCGAAGTTTCGTGACGGTGCGCCGGTTTGCCTGGCGCGCCGTTTCGGCTGTTCGGGCCGGTGGAGGGCAGGCCGACCGCCCGGCTCTCGCGTCGGGTGGGCGCCGGGTTCCACGGCTCCGGCTGGGGATGTCTCGTCGGGACAGGACGTCGTTGCTGGTCAGCCGGGGACCGGAAGTGCTTGCACTCGCTCGGATGCGATGGTGATCACCTGGGTCCAGGGCCAGTGGCGGGCCAGGCGGAGCCAGAGGCGGCGGCCAGTGGTGACGAGCTGGGCGGCGGTGGAGAAGAGCCGCAGCCGCAGGCGCTTGGGCTCCCAGCGCCGTGCCTCGCCGGTGAGGGCCGGCATGGGCATCCTCCCCCAGACTCCGTCCGGGGGTACCCCCAGCCAGTAGGTCCAGGGCGAGCTGGGCGATCTCCGGCCAGACGCGGTTCCGGGCGGCGTCGTGCAGGGGCAGGTTCCACAGCCCGCTGTCGCGGGGGGCTCGGATGCGGTCCTCGGCCCGTGCGCGTTGGCGGTGCCGCAGCTCCAGGGCCGCGATCGGGGCACCGGTGGCGTTGGCGGCGAAGCAGGTGATCCGCATGCCGTCGGCGTCGGTGATGTGCAACTGGGCGCCGGGGTGCGGCCGTTCTTTGCGGACGATCAGCCGCATGCCCTTCGGCCGGCCCTTGAGGACGTCACCGGCGGGTTCGGCGACCCCCGCACCGTCGCGTATGGTGCCGTCAGGTTCGATCGCGGGCGTCCAGGCGGAGGCGGGGACGAGCAGGACGGCCTGATGGATGGCATCGGTGATGACCATCCCGACCGAGTAGGACAGCCACCGTCCCCGCTGCGTGAGCCAGTTCAGGAAGTCGTGGGTGCCGCCGGCGGAGTCGGTGCGGATCAGGGTCCGCCGTCCGCGCCGGTGCTGCTTCGGCAGTTGGGCCAGCGCCTGCCGGGCGATGGCGATGTGGTCGGCCGCGGTGTTGCCGCCCGCGCTGCCCGGCCGCAGCAGGCCCGCGACCGGCTCCCCGGAGCCACCTGGGCCGTGGTCGACGAACGCGACCAGCGGGTGGTGGCCGAAAGTCTTCTTCCAGGTCGCGGCGGCGTCCTGCTTCTCCGAGTGGGCCTGGACCAGCACGCCGTCGATGTCCACGACCGCTTCGCCGGCCGCATTCGGCGCCGCGCCACCGGCCAACTTCCATACTCACTACCGGACTTCGGAGCGTACCTGCCGGATCGCCGTGAGCGCGCGGGGACCGGCCGCGGCGAGGGCGTCGACCAGCCGGGACACCGTCGGGCCGGAAGCGAACGGGCCGAACAGGTCGGGCTCGGCCCGCAGCATGGCCACGTCGGACAGGCAGTCCCCGCCCAGCGCGCCGGCCGGGGCGAGGTCGAGCACGACCTCGCCGGGATCGTGCACCGCCCGCGGCCTGCACCACGGCTCCAGCGCCGTCGACAACGCGGCGTCCAGGCCGGTCCGGCGGACGGTCTCCACCATCAGCACCGCGCCGGTCTGCGAGACAGCACCAGCCCCACCGCCCCGGACGCGGACGCGCGGATAGAACCCACTACGCTTCTTCACCTGGAGAGTGCTTCTTTCTCTGCGGCGAGTGGATCCCAGACAAGCCCTGTCGTCCCAGTTCAGAGGCACTTCTCCGTTCGGTTGATCAAGACCCGGACAAGCCCACGCGGGACCATCTGACCGTCCGAAACGGCCGCGCATGCCAGTGTCGCGCCGAGGATGTCCAGGCCGCTCAGGCGTGAGGTGGCGTGGTCACAGCGCAATGCGGACGGTCTTGACCTGGGTGTAGGTGTCGAGTCCTTCCAGGCCGCCTTCGCGGCCCAGGCCGGACTGCTTGTAACCGCCGAAGGGGAGGTTGCCGGTGCTCATCTCGGCCCAGGTGTTGATCCAGACGGTGCCGGCCTCGATGGCTGCGGCCATGCGGTGTGCGGTGGTGAGGTTGGTGGTCCATACGGAGGCGGCCAGTCCGTAGTCGGTGTCGTTGGCCTGGGCGATGGCGTCGTCGATGTCGGTGAAGGTGGTGATCACGCCGACGGGGCCGAAGATCTCCTCGCGGACGACGCGCATGTCGGGGCGGACGTCGTCGAGGAGGGTGGGGGCGAAGAAGTATCCGTGGTCACCGAAGCGCCCGCCGCCGGTCACCACGTTCGCGCCCTCCTCGCGGGCGATGTCGAGGTAGGAGCTGACGCGGTCGAACTGCGCCTTGGTGGAGAGCGGTCCCACCAGCGTGCCCTGGGTCAGCGGGTCGCCCGGGGTGAATGCCTCCATCGTCTTCAGCAACTTCTCGACGAACTCCTCGCGGATGCTCTCCTCGACGAACACCCGTGATCCGGCGACGCAGACCTGTCCCGCGTTACCCAGGAAGCCGGCCGCCACTCCGCGGACCGCGACGTCAAGGTCGGCGTCGGCGAAGACGACCGACGGCGACTTGCCGCCCAGTTCGAGCGTTATGCGTTTGAGCGTGTCGGTGGCCTGGCGCTGGACCAGCTTGCCGGTCGCGGTCGACCCGGTGAAGGCGATCTTCGCGACACCGGGGTGCGCGACCAGCGCCTGGCCCGCCTCGGCGCCCAGGCCGGTGACGACGTTCACGACACCGGCCGGCAGGTCGGTGCCGGCCAGCAGCTCGGCCAGGCGCAGCGTGCTCAGCGAGGCGGTCTCGGCCGGCTTGAGCACGACGGTGTTACCGGCGGCCAGGGCCGGGGCGAGCTTGCCGGGCAGTTGGCCCATCGGACCGTTCCAGCCCCAGATGACGCCGACGACGCCGAGGGGCTCCTTGCGGGTGTAGGCCATGCGGTCCTTGCCTGCGGGAACACTCACGCCGGACAGCTTGGTAGGCCAGCCCGCGTAGTAGCGGAAGACCTCACTCGCCTCGGCCAGCATGTGTGCGGTCAGCATGCGGGGTGCGCCCATGTTGACCGAGTCGATGGTGGCCAGTTCGTCGGCGTGCTCCTCGATGACGTCGGCGATCTGGTGCAGGATCCGGCCGCGCCGGTCGGGGCTCATTTCCGCCCAGGCGGGATCGGTGAACGCCGCGCGCGCGGCGTGGACCGCGGCGTCGACGTCGGCTGTCTCGCCGCGCGGCACGCTGGCCAGCGCCTCCTCGGTGGCCGGGTCGGTGTTCGGCAGTGTTCGTCCGGAGACTGCGGTGACCTGTCGGCCTCCGATCCACATCATCCGCTCCCCGGCCCGTACGAACGCGGGGATGTTCCGGCGGGCGGTGTCGGCGACGGGCGGGGCGCTCACGGTTGCAGTCATGGTGGTTCCTCTCCTGGTGTCCTGATCAGCAGATCCGCCCCAAACGGATTGCCTGTCCACTTAACGTAACGGACAGGCTGTCCGCTTACAAGAGGAAGTGAGAAGGGTATCCGGTACGCTGAGGTCCTGAATGCGGAAGGAAGGAAGCATCTGCCGTGAGCGCTGAGCCCGCACCTGCCCGACGTGCCGACGCCGAGCGCAACCGGTCGAAGATCATCGCGGTCGCCCGCGAGGCCTTCGCCGAACCGGGTGCCGCACCGTCGATGGCCGAGATCGCCCGACGTGCCGGCGTCGGCATGGCCACGCTCTACCGCAACTTCCCCGGCAGACTCGAACTGGTTGAGGAACTCTTCCGTCACACCGTCGACGACATGTGCCAAGCCGCCGAATCCGTCAGTGGCGACACGCCTGGCGAGGCCTTCTTCGCCTGGCTCATGCGCTTCCACGCCTTCGGCACCCGCAAAGGACCTCTCGCCTCCGTCCTCCTCTCCGAATCCGCCAATGGCACCCCCATCCTCCGCGCCAGCCGCTCCCGCACCATCGCAGCCGGCGAACCCCTTTTCCGCGCCGCGCAACGCAGCGGAGAAGTACGCGACGACGTCTCTCTCGGACAGATCCTCGACGGCCTCGTCGCGCTCGCCGGCATCGATAACGGCCCGGACTTCCCCGGCGCCCTGATCCGCATCCTGCTCGACGGTCTGCATCCGAATCCGCACACCGCGGGCGGATCGCCGACTGCCACTGAAGGCATGGACATCCCCACGATCACAAGAAGGAGCGAGTGATTGGCGTCCGTCTCCCCGTAAGACCGCGCGCCTACCTGCGCCGCCGCAGGATCCGCCGCACCATTCCGGACAAGGCCGACCAAGCGCTGCCGTCGGAAGCTCGGGCGTCGAGGCATGGGCCCAGGATCCCTGGCAGCCCGCACCCGCGACCAGCGCTTCCACAACGGGGAGAGGGGCATGCCCGACTGCGCTTCCGCACCTGGAGAGTGCTTCCTTCCTGGCAGCGGACAGGACCCAGACAAGCCCTCATCGTTGCAGGTCAGAGCCGCTCTCCACTCGCTCGATCAGGTCCCGGAGAGGCTGGCTCGTGAAAGCCCGAGGTTAAGGACCTGCAGGCCGGGGGTTCCGACGGCCGCGCCCCGGTCGCCGTTTCTGCGGTGCTTGCACTGGGAGACCCAGCGCCGGCCGTAGGGGTCGGTGGCCTTCACGTCCGCGCCCAGGTCGCCCCGGCCGCCGACCTGGACGGCGTCCATGCGGCCGTCGCGGTGCATCAGATTCCTGATCGCGTGCTCGAACTGGCGGTGGGTGAGCGCGCCCAGCTGCGCCAGTCCGTAGCACAGTGCACGCGCCTGGACCTGCTGCCACTGCACGCGCTGGGTGCGGTGCCGCCACCAGCCCAGCCTGCCCAGCCCGCCCAGCAGCAGAACGAGGACGGCGACGACGAGGACCCACCAGTGGGCGATCAGCCAGTTGACCACCATGACCATCAGGCCGACGGCCGCCAGCCCGGCAACCCCCACGGCCAGCAGCTGCATGTCGTCCTGCTGCCGCCGACGGCTGCGCCGGGGTCCCGGGCGGCACCGCGGCGCCGGGGCGAGCGCCGGCTCATCGCCCACCGCCCAGGATGGAGAGGTCGCTCGGTTACGAGACCGTCGGTGTGGGCGGTGCCGGCTTCCTTGCAGGGGCGTCGAACTTGACGGGGTACGACACCGTGGGCCGTGGCACGCTCATGCGCGCCGCCGCCTGACCGGGGCTCTGATCGAAGCGGATCGGGTAGGCCACCGCCGGCCCCTCCCCCGGCTTCGAACGGGAACCGGCAGCATCACCCGCTTGCCCGTTGCTGTTGCCGAAGCCCACAACGGCCACGGCGACCAGCACGAAGATCGTGAGTTCCCGCCGGGCACCTGGCGCCCACCGAAAGTGCCCGCGCACCGGCGTCCCACCAGAACGCACATACGACCGTACGAACGGCATCCGGTCCTTCCCCGAGTTCATCACGTCCGAGTGGGGACCTTGCTCAGGGCGACCGTTGACACACGATCTGGGTGGGAGCGGTGCGGAGCGCCGGTTCAGGACAACGGCTCCCCGTCTTCTGCACCAGCTACTGCCCGACTTCGCTCGAACGACAGTTCCGCACTCACATGGCTCTCCCTGCAGACACAAGCAGTGAGAGTCAGCCGCGTCGGTAGAGCGGGTCAGGCTTCAGACGGCTCACGGCACGTCTCACCGAACTCTGCAGCAGTCCCGGCGACGCTCCTTGTCGTCACGCTCATCAGCCGACTCGACTACACGAGCGTTGAATTCGGCCCCCAGCACAGCAGCCAGCATCCGCCGCGCGCCCTCCCGGACGATCTCATCCAGCAGCGAGCCGCCGCTTGGCGTGCTGCCGTCCTCGTTGATCACTGCAAGCACAGGTGTGCCTTCTCGACCGACGCGGCAACGCCGGCCTTGCTCGACGACCTGTCGATCGGTCCATCGGGAAGGTACGCCTCCTTCCGTCAGGGCTGATCCACAGGTATTGAGCATTGTTCGTGCATCAACCGTCTGAAACAGTGGCGCGGCAGCGCCGCCCGCTACGAAAAGACCGCGACCATCCCTATGGCCGGGCTCCACATCGCGGGCATCTTCCTCTGGTCTGCTCAGTGACCCGATGGCCACCGAGCAGACCTTCCGGCCGGTGCCTATCCGATGACGCGGTCGTCGGGCAAGTGCGTGAGCCGCGTCAGCGGACGACGTCGAACACGTTCTTCTGCAGGCCGTTGGCGTATGCCTCGTGCTCGACCAGCTTCAGCTTCTGGGTGTCCTTGTCCGTGTCGCTGAACAGGCGCTTGCCCGCGCCGAGCAGGAGCGGGAAGACAAGCAGGTGGTAGCGGTCGATCAGGCCGGCGTCCGAGAGGCTCTGGTTCAGGGCGGCGCTGCCGTGGACGATGATCGGGCCACCTTCGGTCTCCTTCAGGGCGGCGACCTCGTCGAGCGAGCGCAGGATCGTCGTCTCACCCCAGTTCGGAACGAGGTCGTCCTCGGTGAGGGTGATGGAGACGACGTACTTCGGCATTGCTTTGTAGTCGGCGAAGTCCGCCATGTCGGGCCACACCGGGCTGAACGCCTCGTAGCTGGTCCGGCCCATCAGCATCGCCGTGGCTTCCTTCTGCTCGCGGCCCTTGATGTCGAACGCCTCGGGGAGGAACTCGACGTCCTTGAAGGTCCAGCCGGAGTTCCGGTAGCCGGGTTCGCCACCCGGGGCCTCCACGACGCCGTCGAGTGAGATGAAGGCACTGCTGATCAGGGTACGCATCTAAGGTTCCTCGGTAGCTCGTATCTGGTTCTTAGCGGGTCGGACCGGTTGACGCGTCGGCCACACTTGCGGCTGCGGCGACCAACCATGGCCTATGACTGCTGATCATGAAGGAACTCATCGGCCCGCGCCCGATCTTTTCCGGCAGTCTTGACGAGCGGATCAGCCCGAAGGGCGCTGTCACATTGGTGAGCATCCGAGTGCCTGACGGTGTGCCGGTGTGGTGGGGCCGGGTGGCAGTTTCGGGTCAGGCTGCGGCAGGCGGGCCGGCGACGCCGGTGATCTGGTTCCAGACGGCGAAGCGCGTGGTCATCTCGGTGCGGTGTTCGGTGGCGGTCAGGAGGTGCCGCCGGGGCCGGAAGTGGGGTGAGATGCCGCTGAACGCCGCCTCGAGATGACCATCCGGTTCACCCTCTGGGACCACATCACCAAGAACACCGGCCTGCCCACCCCAAAGCTGAGCACCGACTCGGAACCGGCCCCATCACACCCCAACGCCCCGTCAGGCACCCCGCACTCACCAATGTGACAACGCCCGCGCGAACATGCGGGCGGTCTTCCCGGCAGCCAGGTGCGCCGACACTCAAATCGAACGGCCCGTCGGAGCGTCTGTCCCCCACGCGAGCTACGCGCAGGTGTCCACCGTGAGGTGACGATTCGCGGACGCCGGATCCGTAGCGTTCGAGGCGTTGCGGCACCCCGGCCGCGGACTCGGAGGAGGAGCGTTCATGAGGTTCGTCTGGCAGCTGTCGGCAGTCGTGGTGGTCGCCATGATCGGCAGTCAGGTGGTCGCCGCCGTGGAGAACCACCCTTGGCTCCAGCTCGTTCTGGGACTCCTGGTCTCCGTGCTCGCCGTACTCGTCTACGGATGGGTGGTCAACAAGACCGAGCACCGCCCGGCCACCGAAGTGGCCCGTAAGGGTGCCGGGGCCGCGATCGGCCGGGGGATGCTGATCGGCGTCGCGATGTTCGGCGCCGTGATCACGAACATCTACGTCAACGCACACTACGAGATCAACGGCCTGGGCTCGGTCTCCGGCGCCGTGGGACTGGTCGGATTCATGGCGGCCGCCTCCGTGACGGAGGAACTGATCTTCCGGGGGATCCTGTTCAGGATCATCGAGGAGCGCACCGGCACCTGGATCGCACTGACACTGACCGGACTTCTGTTCGGCCTCTCGCACCTGTTGAACCCCAACGCCGACCTGTGGGGCGCCCTCGCCATCGCGATCGAGGCCGGCGGCATGCTCGCCGCCGCCTACGCCGCGACCCGCACCCTGTGGGTGCCGATCGGCCTCCACTTCGGCTGGAACTTCGCGGCGGCCGGCATCTTCAGCACCGAGGTCTCCGGCAACGACACCCCACAGGGACTGCTGGACACCATGACGTCGGGCCCGAAGTGGATCACCGGCGGCGACTTCGGACCGGAAGGCAGCGTGTACGCGGTGCTGTTCGGCGTACTGGTGACGATCGGGTTCATGTGGCTGGCCCACAAGCGCGGCAACCTGGTGCCCCGTCGGCGCGCCGACCGGATCGCCGCCACTCCCACTACACTGCCCCAGTGACCGGACTTCCGCGGACCCAGGGACTGTGGCGCCGGACAGGCGCCGCAGTCTGGTACCTCCCGCTCGCAGCGGTCCTGTTCGCCGCCTCGCTGGTCTACCACGACAACGGCACGGAGCTCGGCGGCCTGCCGACCCGTCCCTTCGACGCCCTGGCCTTCGCAGCGATCGCCCTCCAGTGCCTCCCGCTCGCCGGACGCCGACGGTGGCCCGTCCTCTGCTTCGCCGTGGTGTCGATCGGCTTCGCCCTCGACCAGCTCCGCGGCTACCACTCACTCGCCGGCATCGCGCTGCCCATCACGCTGTTGAGCGTGGCCTCCCACCTGGAACACCACAGGCGGGCGACCGCGATCGCCGCCTCCGTGGCATACGTCCCGCTGGCGGTCGCGCTCCACCGGCTCGGCCCCGGCGAACCGCCCGGCGAGTTCGTGACGTTCTACCTGGCCGTGGCACTCGCCTGGGGCGTCGGGTCATGGGTTCGTCACACCCGGGCCCTGGAGGCCGAGCGCCGCCGCCGCATCGCCGAGGACACTCGCGCCGCCGAACGCGCCCGCATCGCCCGCGAACTCCACGACGTGGTGACCCACCACGTGACGGCGATGGTCGTACAGGCCGAGGCGGCCCGCTATCTGACCGCCGTCCCCGATCGCCTCGACCAGAGCCTGACAGCCGTCACCGACACCGGCCGCCGGGCCATCACGGATCTGCGGCACCTGCTCGACCTGCTCAACCCCGACCACAGCACCGAGCCCAGGACCCCACCCGTCGGCCGGTTCCTCACCCTCGTCGAACAGACACGGCGGGCCGGTCAGCCCGTGGAGTTCACCGAAGAGGGCACACCGGCCGAGTCGACCGGAAGCGCCGACCTCGTGGCCTACCGGGTGGTGCAGGAGTCCCTGACGAACGCCCTCAAGTACGCCCACGGAAGCCGCACTTCCGTCCGGGTGCGCCACGGCTCAGGAGAGATCACCGTGGAGGTCGGCACGGACGGCTCCGGCTCGAAGACCCCCGGACTCTCCGGGAGCGGGCGCGGCCTGGCCGGTCTTCGTGAACGGGTCGACCTCCTCGGCGGCGACTTCAGCGCGGAGGAACAGAAGGACGGCGGCTTCGTCGTCCGCGCCCACATACCCGCCGGGAGCCCGTCGTGACCGCCCCCATCCGCGTCCTGATCTGTGACGACCAGGTACTGATCCGCACCGGACTGGCGACGATCATCGACGCCCAGCCCGATCTCGAGGTCGCGGCCGAGTGCGGGGACGGGCAAACCGCCGTCGACCTCGTCGGACAACTCCGCCCGGACGTCGTGGTGATGGACATCCGCATGCCGGTGCTCGACGGCATATCGGCCACCCGCCTCCTGGCCGGCGCCGGCGTACCGCACCCCGTCAAGGTGCTCGTGGTGACGACGTTCAACCTCGACGAATACGTCTACGAGGCGCTCCGCGCCGGCGCGAGCGGCTTCCTCCTCAAGGACGCGCCACCGGCCCAACTGCTGCACGGAATCCGGACCGTGGCGGCGGGCGCCGCACTGCTGGACCCCGAGGTGACACGCCAGCTCGTCGGCCGGTACGCCGTCCGGATCCGCCCCATCGAGGACAGCGGGCCCGACGTCCCGCTGACTCCCCGCGAACTGGAGGTCCTGCGCCTCATCGCGGACGGCCTCTCCAACAACGAGATCGCCGCGGCCCTCGTGATCAGCCGGGAGACGGTCAAGACCTTCGTCTCCCGCATCCTCACGAAGCTCGACCTCCGCGACCGCGTCCAGGCAGTCGTCTACGCCTACCGTCAGGGCCTGGTGTCCTGAAGCGGGCCACGGCCCCTGACGGGCCTCAGCGTCCGAGCCGCTGGGCGACCTCCGTCGCCCAGTACGGCAGGATCATCCGCGCACCAGCGCCAGATGTCCGTCAGGCTCTCCAGGATCGCCGCGTCCCGGTCGATCCAGCCCTTCTCCGTGGCGGCCCCGATCACCGCGTACTCACCGCTGATCCGGTACGCCGCGACCGGCACGGCCACCTTGGGTGGCTTTGTCGAGCAGTAGTGGCGGCGGGCTGCCTGGAAGTCGGCGGTGATGGCGTGGTCGGCTGTCCGCAGGGCCTGGCGCAGGGCAGTGGGAAGGTGGGGCGGCGGCAGACCAGGGTCAGGTGGATACCGGTGACGGCGGGCAGTTGCAGGAGGCGCGTCGTACGGCGGGCTCCGGGGTGCGCGGCCGCCGCCGGGTTCTGGGATGCCTCGGCCAGCCACCGCCAGACCGTGAGCAGCGACCGCCCCGCATCTGGCGCGAGTTCAGCCAGACCGCAGTCCTGCCCCCCGGCGGCCCCTGGAGGACAAGCGATACCGTCACCATGATCAGGAGGAGTCTCCGATAGGACGCCCACCCACATGATCACCATCGCAAGGCAACGCTCCGACCTGCATAAACAGCAGAAAACCCTGAGGATTCCCGAGGTTGCGCCTGCCGAGAAGCTCATCCGCCCAGTTCAGGCGGCATGTCGGTACTCGTGGAGGGTGCCGCCGGGTCGTTGACGTCGTCGTATGTCGAGGCGGGTGATCTGCTCCGGCCTCGTCCGGCCACGCGATATGCGGCGGGAGCTCAGCACGCATGTCCGGCTGTACCCGGTCGGGTGACGCTGCCCGGACGGGAGAACTTCGAATACACCGACGGCACCACCGCCGAAGTGCCGGTCACCGTGGGTGACTGGGCGGGAGCGGCACCGCAGGGCAGCTCCATGGCGCTGGAGATGCCGCACCGGATCAAGCGCGGGCAGGGAGTGGACGGCCCGCCGGTGCCTCTGTTCGGTTCCTCCGCGGGGCTCGACGCCTCGAAGACCGTGCGCTCCCTCGGTCTGCAGAACGATCCTCGGGTACAGGTCTACGCGATCACTCTCGGTTGAATTGCTCTTTCTCGTGAACGAGGCGGAGTAGTGCCTGCCTCGTGGTGCTCGGGCCGTGCCCGAGGGGCGCCACCGGCGACACCGGCGTCCTCCTCGGCCTGGACGTCGGCAAGGGTGAACACCGCCTTGAGGTTGCCTCACGATCATGGGCAGCGCGTGTTCGCGTCGCGTGGCCGACAGGCCCGGTACACCGCCGAGAAGGGCGGTGTGCCGGGCCTGTCGGGCTCAGCCGTGGGCTTCGTGCCGCCCGGTGGGCGTCAGCGGCCCGGCGCCGACGCACCACCGGACGAGCCCCGCGTCAGGGCAGGGTCCATTTCTGGTTGGGTCCGGTGTGGCAGGTCCACAGATGGACCGGCGTCCCGTCGTTCCACGTACCGCCCGAGGCGTCCAGGCACTTGCCCGACTGCGGATTGCGGACCGTACCGTCCGACTGGGCCGCCCACTTCTGCGCGCCCGTGCCGTTGCACGTCCACAACTGGATCCGGCTGCCGTCCGCACTCCCGCCACCGGAGACGTCCAGACACTTGCCCAGCGCCCTCAGCGTGCCGTCGTCCACCACCGTCCACCGCTGCGCGGCCGACGTGTTGCACGTCCAGACCTGCACACCCGTACCGTCCGCCGTGCCCGCATCGGCCACGTCCAGGCACTTGCCGTTCACCCCCCTCACCTCACCCGCACGGGGATCGGACGGTGATCCGGACTGTTTGATCCGGATGTTGCGGAAGGACGCCTCGTCGCCGTCGCCGTGGTTCTGGAGTCCGATGTGGCCCTGCTTCAGGCTGCGCGCCGGGTTCGTGTTGGTGAAGTCGTTGATCTTCCGGCCGTTGAGGAAGATCTCGAGCCGCTCTCCGGTGACGCGGATCTCGTAGGTGTTCCACTCCCCCGGCGGGTTCAGCGCGGCGTCGCGTGCGGCCAGGTCGGCGGAGCGGAATCCGTACACCGCTCCGGTGGTGCGGTCGGCCGCGTCGGTGGCGTCGATCTGGATCTCGTAGCCGTTGTCCACCGCCGACCACGGGTCGTCGGAGGCCGGGAAGCCCACGAAGACACCGGAGTTGTCGTCACCGCTCAGCTTCCAGTCCAGCTTCAGCGAGTAGTCGCCGGTGAACTCCTTCGCGTGGTACCAGAGCAGGCCCAGTCCGCCGTGCGAGGTGAGGGTGCCGTCGGCCAGGGTGAAGCCGCCGGGGCCCGCCTGCTTCCAGCCGGTCGTGGAGGTGCCGTCGAACAGGGGCGTGTAGCCGGTCTCCGGGCGGCAGTCGGCCTGCGTGGTGCCGGCGGCCCAGCGGATCCCTCCGAGCAGATGCCTGCGGAAGGCGGGATCGGCGTAGGACTCCTCGGTGTGGCCGCCGCCGGTGTAGAAGGCGCGGCCACCGGCGTAGTTCTTGCACCAGGCGATCGGGTGGTCGCCGGACATGGTGCCGCCGGAGTAGCTGGATTCGTCCAGCGATGCCAGGACGTGGGCGGTGGCGCGGGGGTTGGTGCGGTAGTTGTACCACTCGTCGGTGCGCTGCCAGGTGCGGCCCAGGTGCGCGGTGGCGTCGTGCGCCCGGTCCTCGACCTTGACGGTTGCGGGCTGGATGGCGGGGTGGGACTGGAAGAGGGCGCCGGCCAGTCCCTCGTAGAAGGGCCAGTCGTACTCGGTGTCGGCGGCGGCGTGGATACCGACGTAGCCGCCGCCCGCGCCCAAGTACTGCTCGAAGGCGGTCTGCTGGGCGGGATTGAGGACGTCGCCCGTGGTCGACAGGAAGACCACGGTCCGGTACCGGGCCAGGTGGGCGGTGGTGAAGGCCGTCGGGTCCTCGGTGGCGGTGACGGTGAAGTTGTTCGCCGCTCCGAGGTCGCGCAGGGCCGCGATGCCCTCGTCGATCGAGGAGTGGCGGAAGCCCGCCGTACGGGAGAAGACGAGGATCTCGTACGCCGGATCGGCCGTGGCGGTGACCGTACGGTCCGGGGCGTGCGCGGCGTGGTCGAAGGAGGGTGCGGCGCCGGGGAGGGCCGCGGCCCGGGGGGTCAGGCAGAGCAGGGCGCCGGCACACAGGCTGAGCGCCGTCCTGAGAAGGGCACGCATGGTGGGTCGCCTCCTTTCTACGGCAGGGTCCATTTCTGGTTGGGTCCGGTGTGGCAGGTCCACAGATGGACCGGCGTCCCGTCGTTCCACGTACCGCCCGAGGCGTCCAGGCACTTGCCCGACTGCGGATTGCGGACCGTACCGTCCGACTGGGCCGCCCACTTCTGCGCGCCCGTGCCGTTGCACGTCCACAACTGGATCCGGCTGCCGTCCGCACTCCCGCCACCGGAGACGTCCAGACACTTGCCCAGCGCCCTCAGCGTGCCGTCGTCCACCACCGTCCACCGCTGCGCGGCCGACGTGTTGCACGTCCAGACCTGCACACCCGTACCGTCCGCCGTGCCCGCATCGGCCACGTCCAGGCACTTGCCGTTCACCCCCCTCACCTCACCCGCACGGGGGCCGCCGGTGGAGGTGGTGAAGGAGAACTCGTCGACGTCGAACAGGGCGCCGCTGCCGCCCTTGAAAACGAGGTACAGGGTGGTGGAGCCGGCCGGTCGGCCGGTCAGGGGCGTAGTGACGTCCTGGAAGGTCTCCCAGCCGCCGGTGACCGGCACGGTGGCCGTGCCGAGCAGGGTGCCAGCGGGGGAGCCGGCGCGGACCTCGAGGGTGCCGCCGCTGCCGCCCGAGGAGACGCGGGCGGTGAAGCCGGTGGCGTTGTCGAGGCTGTAGGGCGTGAAGGAGATCCAGTCGCCGTTGTGGATCTCGCCGACCGTCTTGCCGCCGTGCGCGGGTGTGTGGTTGATGACCTGGACGCCCGCGGAGTCGCCGTAGTGCTCGGCCTGGCGGTGGCTGGGCTGGGTGATGTGCTGGTCGTGGGCGGTGAGCGCGGGCTGTCCGTTCGCGCCCTTGTCGGTGTATTCGGCGTCGATGACGCCGAAGATGTTGGCGTTGGGTTCGTGTTCGCCGTCCGCCAGGGTCTGCAGGGTGCCGGTGCAGCCGGTGGCCGAGGTCTGCGGGTGTCCGTGGCTGTCGTGACCGATGATGAAGGTGACCTTCACCCTGGCGCAGTCGATCGTGCCGTCCTCGGGGTCGGTGACCGTCACCTTGAACGGGATGGCGGCGCCGAAGTCGTAGATCCGTCCGTCGGTGGGTGTGTCGAGCCGTACGGTCGGGGCGGTGTTGCCGACGGTGATCTGGACGGAGGCCGTGGCGGACTTGCCGGTGGAGTCGGTGACCTTCAGTGTCGCGGTGTACTGGCCGTTGGTGGTGTAGGTGTGGGACGGGTTGGCGGCCGTAGAGGTGGCGCCGTCGCCGAAGGCCCAGGCGTAGCCGAGCGCGTCGCCGTCCGGGTCCGAACTGCCGGACGAGGAGAAGGCGACGGCGAGGGGGGCCACGCCGGAGGTGACGTTCGCCTTGGCCTGGGCCACCGGGGCTCGGCCGCCGGTCACGTGCTCGATGCGGTACAGGGCCGAGTTGGCGTCGCCGTTGAAGTAGCCGGTGCCGTAGTCCAGGACGTAGAGGGCACCGTCCGGGCCGAAGGCCATGTCCATCACCTGGGTGCCGCTCCAGGGGAAGGGGTTGATGGACTGTACGGTCCCGTCGCCGCCGGCCTCGATCCGCTTGATCCAGCGGCGGCCGAACTCGCCGGCGAAGAAGTCGCCGTCGTACTCGGCGGGGAACTTCACCTCGGAGGTGGAGTTCGCGTCGTACCGGTAGACGGGTCCGCCCATGGGCGACTCGGAGCCGTTGCCGAACTCGGGTACGGAGCCGCCGTCGTAGGGGATCCAGGCGGGCTGGGCGGGAGGCAGCTCGGTCAGGCCGGTGTTGCGTGGCGAAGTGTTCCTCGGTGCCGCGCAGTTGAAGGCCGCCCCGGTGGCTCCGGTGGCGAAGTCGTGGTCGACGTAGGCGTTGTTCTTGCCGGTGCAGTAGGGCCAGCCGAAGTTGCCGGCCTTGGTGATCCGGTTGAACTCGACCTGCCCGGCGGGGCCGCGGGAGGCGTTGGCGGTGCCCGCGTCGGGGCCGTAGTCACCGACGTAGACGGTGCCCGTGGCCTTGTCCACGCTCATCCGGAAGGGGTTGCGGAAGCCCATCGCGTAGATCTCGGGCCGGGTCCTGGCGGTGCCGGGTGCGAAGAGGTTGCCCGCCGGGATGCTGTAGGTCGCGTCGGGGTTCACCTTGATGCGCAGGATCTTGCCGCGCAGGTCGTTGGTGTTGCCCGAGGAACGCTGGGCGTCGTAGGCGGGGTTGCGCGAGGAGCGCTCGTCGATGGGGGTGTAGCCGTCCGAGGCGAAGGGATTGGTGTCGTCGCCCGTCGACAGGTAGAGGTTGCCTGCCGCGTCGAAGTCGATGTCGCCGCCGACGTGACAGCACAGGCCGCGGGAGGCGGGCACGTCGAGAATCTTCTTCTCGCTGCCGGTGTCCAGGGTTCCGTCGGCCTTGAGGACGAACCGGGACAGCCGGTTGACGCCGTCGAACGGGGCGAAGTCGGATGCCGTTCCGTCGGCGGGTGCGTCGCCGGCCGGAGTGGCCGACCGGGGAGCGTAGTAGAGGTAGACGAAGCGGTTGGCGGAGAAGGCCGGGTCCACGGCCACGCCCTGCATGCCTTCCTCGTCATGGCTGTAGACGTCCAGCGTGCCCGCGACGGTGGTGGTGCCGGCCGCGTCGGTCCGGCGCAGGGTGCCGTCGCGCGAGGTGTGCAGCACCGAGCGGTCCGGCAGGACGGCCAGGGTCATGGGTTCGCCCGTTTCGGCGACGCCCTTGGCGAGGGTGACCTGTTGGAAGTCTTCGGCTGCCGCGGCCTCGGCCGCGCCGCCCGGTCCGGCCGGGGCGGGCGCGGGGGCGGCTGCGGCTGCGGCGGGGTTCACGGGCAGGGCCAGGCCCACCGCGCAGGCCATGGCTGTCAGCAGCGTGCGGACACGTCTGTGTCCGAGCGATCTCGTGCGCACAGGGGTCTCCAGGACTATGGGGGTTGCGGCGGCCCGAGGGCCTGCCGTGAGGAGTCCGGGCGCGCGCCGTCGCGCCGTCGAGCACCGGTCCCTTCGCCCGAACGAGCTCATGACCGGTTCATTTCAAGGAAGTTAGCGGGCCTCGCGCGAACGCGTAACCCCTTTCGCGTCCGATCCCTCGTCTTCTTCCACATGTGAGACAAAGTGCCGGTGCCGTCATGCAGGGCTTTCGGCGGGTAGACAGTCGCACAGGGAACTCCCGGCGGCTGCTCAGCCCGCCGCGGGGCGCCTCGCAGGACGCCGGCCCGCCGATGGGCCCGGAACGACGAGGAGCGGTACCGGCAAGGCGGTTCCCGGAGAGCCGAGAAGCACGCCGGACGCTGCTGGTCCCGATCTCCTGGAAACCGGCGATGCTCTCGGGCGCGGGGGCACGGGGGCGCGGGGGCGCGGTCTTCCCGTGCGGTGGTCGGTGTCCTTGGCTGCACTGCCGAAGCCGTTCAAGTACCGCTGCTTTCAGGTCAGTTGTCGGGCCGCAGGGTGAAACGGTCGCCGTCCGCGTCGACGATCCAGCGGCCCCGGGTGTTGAGGGGCGGCGTCCAGTCCTCGGCGGGGGCGGGCGCCGGTGGAAGGGCGGTGGTGAGAGCCGGCTCGGTCAAGGAGCCGCGCAGGGCCGTCCGGTTGCCTTCCCGTCGTCACGGCACGGAATGGGCTGCCGTGGAGCGTCATCATGAGGTACGGGGGCGGCAGGGTCCGGGCGTCTCGTCCGCTTCCGGCAGGCGGTTTCGGCCGGTGTGCTGGTCGGCTGAACCGTCGGAGCACCCCGTGCGTAGAGAGGAACAGACGACCGCTCGCCCGAGCGGTCCATTTGCGTCGCACCGATCGTGCAAGGAGTACGCAGCGATGAGCACCGACCGACTGAGCGACCGGCTCGCCGGCCACCAGCCTCTCGTCCTGGGCTTGTTCCGTATCGTCCTCGGCCTGCTGTTCACCAGCGAGGGCGCCGCCACGCTCTTCGGTGTACTGGGCAGGCAGGCCAGCCCCGCGGGTGACTGGCCGTTCTGGTACGCCGGTGTGATCGAGCTCGTCTGCGGCGCCCTCATTCTCCTGGGAGTCGCGACCCGCAGCGCGGCGTTCCTCAGCTCGGGGGCCATGGCTTTCGCCTACTTCACCGAACATCAGAAGGACGGTGTCTTTCCTCTGCAGAACGGCGGCCTGGCCCCGGCATTGTTCTGCTGGGGTTTCCTTCTCCTGGTCTTCTTCGGGCCGGGCTCCCTGGCGCTGACGGGCCTGCTCCGCCGACAGTCCGCGCCGAGTGCCGCGTCTCCGGGGGCGCGGGAGGTCCCCCGGTGGGGCAGGGAGTGACGGGCCCCGTCACCCGGTTGCCGTCGGGGCGTCCGGCATGGCGAGGTGTGCCAGGTCTTCCGGCGGCGCGCTGCGGACCGGCCAGAGCGGTGCGGGCGTGCCGTCGGCGACCGCGGCAGGCGCGTCGGTGAGGTTCATACGGTCACGAAGGCGGCCGTAGAAGTCCATCGGGCCGAGCCGTACGGCACGCAGTCTGCGCGGTGCGGCGTAGACGCCGATCCAGTCACCGGGGCCGATCACGCCGCGGAGCTGGCCGTCGATGCTGACGGCGGCGCGGCCCGAGCGCTCGAGCACGCGCAGCCCGACGGGCTCGTCCGGGGCTGCGACGACCGACCGGTTGAACGTCATGTGCGGTGCCACCGGCGTGAAGACCAGCGCCTCGGTGCCCGGCGAGATCACGGGGCCGCCGGCGGCGAAGCTGTAGGCGGTCGAGCCCGTCGGTGTGGCCACCAGCAGCGCGTCGGCGGAGTACGAGGCCAGCAGCCGGCCCGCGATGTAGACCCCGACCGAGATCTGCCGGTCCCTGGCGAGCTTCTCCAGTACGACGTCGTTGAGGGCGGTCACGTCCAGCGGGATGCCCCACTCGCCGCCCGTCTCGCAGTCGGAGCGCACGCTGGTCGGGGGCAGGAGCGGGCCCCGGCCGTAGCTCATGAGCGCCTCGATGTCCGAGGGCACCTCCAGCCGGCACGAGGCACGCATGGTCAGCAGCATGCGCTGCTCCACCTCGAGCCGGCCGTCGTGCACGGCGTCCAGCGCCGTACGCACCATGGTCATGGGCACCTCGGTCAGGAAACCCACGCGGCCGAGGTCGACACCGAGGACCAGCGCGTCGACGGCGGCGGCGAGCCGGGCCCCGCGCAGAAAGGTGCCGTCCCCTCCGAGGGTGACGACGAGGCCGGGGTCGCCGGCCGCCGCCACCTCCTGCCGGGCGCTGTGCCGTTCGCCGTCGTTCCACACGTCGATGTCCTTGCAGGCGACGGCGTGTTCGGCGCACCAGGCACGGACCGTGCGGGCCGCCTCCGCGGCCTCGGGCCGTCCGCCGTGTACGACCATGCCGACCCGGTCCACCGCCATCTCCGCCTCCTGGACGTCCGCTCGCCCCGACCGGGCGCAGGGCTCCATCCTGGCCGGGCGCGCACCGACCGGGCGCCGCACCACGCCGCGACGGCCCGCTACCGCGAGCGCGGTGGCGGGCCGTCCGGGTGGTGCGGTGGCTCGTCAGCCCTGGCGGGCCTTGAACCGCGGATCCTTCTTGTTGATCACGAAGGTCACGCCCCGCCGGCGCACCACCTGGGCGCCGGGCCTGGACTTCAGCGAACGCAGGGACTTGCGTACCTTCATCACGGTCTCCTTCCGCGGGGCTGCACGAGGGCGCGGGGGGCGGGTGTCATCGCTCTTCGCGGAAGAGGACGTGCTCTCCGGCGACCGGATCGTACTTGCGCAGGACGAGCCGGTCGGGGTCGTTCAGACGGTTCTTACGGGTCACGTAGGTCACTCCCGTACCGGCTGTTGACTTCAGCCTGACAACGGGCCGCGCTGTGCTGCGTGCCATGAGGTGCTCCTTCCGCCACCGCCCGATCCTTTTGACTCGAGCATGCCGACATGGGGGTGCAACGGCGTCGGCGGGCGGGATATTCCGAGGGCGTCCCCAGCGAGTGGGAGGGCCTGCCTCCGTGGGCGCCGGTGGTGCAGTAGCCGGTACAGGGGTACGGGCTGTCCAGGATCTTCGTCTCGGGGATGCCGGGGTTCACCCCCTGGTCCCAGGCTTCGGGGCCGAGCCGTCCACGCAGGTGCCCGACCGCCGCCCCGGCGCTCCGGCGTGCTTCGGCGAGGTCGATGCCGGCCAGTGGGTGGTCGTGCTCGACGATGCGTCCGCCGGCCACGACCGCGTGCACATCCACACGCTGGGCCTGGAAGGTGATCATGATCGTCGTCGCCGTCCCCGACTGGTCGAACGGCGTGTGGGGCCGTCTCGACGGATTCGCGGTCCCCTTCGTCTACGGGGCCCTGGCCCTGGCGACGGACGGCCCAGGTTCCCTGGCCGGTGGACCATGCCATGGGCGCGGACGCGATGTCCGGCGTTCCCCGGGATCCGGCCGCGACGGCCGTCGCCGTGGCGGTGGCGGAGGCCGCCCTCCTGCCGCTGCTGCTGCGCCGGCGCAACCTTCGCACCCCGCCGCGGGCCCCGGGCCCCTCGGGCGGGCTCTTTCAGGGCGATCCGGCGCGCGGTGCCGGCGAAGTCCGTTCAGGCGTCCCTGATGGTCGTCCTGGCGGGTGTACCGATCTCGATCGTGCGGCTGACCGTGCAGAGCAGGCCATGAGACGTCCGCACCGCGCGAGGGAGAATCGCGCGGGCCCGGTCCGCACCCCCGCCGTCCGGGAAGGTGACCCCGAAGGTGACCATGAGGTCGGTCATGCGGTCGCCCAGCCCGTCGCCGATCCTGTCACCGGTCGCCGAGAGCGAGAACTCGGTCGGCTCGGCGTGCCGGGCGGTGGCCAGGTCGACGTCTGCGGCCGTGCGGCCATCGATCGCGGCGAGCAGCGGTTCGACCGGAGTGAATTCGGCGTCCTCGCCGTCGCCGGAGGCGGTACCGAAGTGGACCCTGCCGCCATGGGCGCTGGTGGCGGCGAAGTGGCCGGTGCCGGTTGGCTCGACGACGGAACACCTGGATGCTTCGCTCGTGCGTCGACAGCAGGGCCGCCCGGGCCCCGAGGGCGGGGCCGGGCGCCCACGCGCCGCCCCGCGCGGGCTGTGAGACCGTGGAGGCGAAGGCCCGGCTGCGCGGGCGCCGCGGCTCCCGGAGCCGGTCGCTCCTCGGGGCGTGCCGGCAGAACGACCGACGCGGCGGCAGCGGATTCCGGGGCGAACGCGGGGCGACGGAGGTCCGGTCATGACCGACTCGCGCATCCCGTGCGGCGCGCCCGCCGACGGCGGCCGGTACGGGGAGGATCTCTTCGAACCGGAGCGCCCGGGCGAGGCCGCGCGCATCGACGCCGGGGCGCTGGTGTACGACCCCTTCACCACACACCGCCTGCGGACGCTGGGCGCGGGGCCCGGCCTGCGCTGCCTCGAGGTGGGCGCGGGGACCGGGACGGTCGCACGGTGGCTGCTGGAGGAGGCGGACGTCGAAGAGGTGGTCGCCCTGGACAGGGACACCGACGCACTCGCCGCCCTCGATGACCACCGGCTGCGGGTGCTCACCGCGGACCTCACGGACGAGCACCTGCGACCGGGGACGTTCGATCTGATCCACGCCCGGTTCGTCCTGATGCACCTGCCCGACCGCCGGCGGATCGTCTCCCGGCTGGCCGACTGGCTGAATCCCGGCGGAACACTGGTGCTCGGTGACGCGGTGGAACTGCCCGACCTCCTCGGCACCCGCTCCGCGTACCGGCGCACCATGGACGCCATGTGGCAGGCCCTCAGGACGACGATCGGCACCGACATCTCCGGTGTGCCGGCGTATCCGCGCTTCCTGAGCGAGGAGGGCCTGCGGAACGTCGCCGCGGAAGCGTTCTGCCCGCCCCTGCTCCCCGGCAGTCCCCTGGCCCGGTTCTGGTCCGAGACCTGGAGCCGTATGCGGCCGGCGCTCGAGGCGACGGGGCAGGTCGACGCCGATGTCATCGATGAGGCTCTCGCATACCTGGACTCGTCGCGGCTCGCCGAGCTCGGGCCGGGCATGGCGATGGCGTGGGGACGACGGACCTGATCGGCCGGGGCCGGCGTACTCGTGCGCGCCGCGGGGCCGTTTCGGCGTCGGCCGCGCCCGTGCGTGCGTGCGTGCGAGGGTGATAGCCGCCCTTCGCGGGACACGGGTGAGTTGCCGGGCAGCGGGCTCGAGGTCCAGGTACCGCGCGGGGCCACGGTGCGGCCCAGGACGCGCAGGGTACAGGCTCAGTTCGCCCGCACCAGGACGCCCACGGTGAAGCGCCGGTCTCCTATGTCCGGTGTGCGCTAGGCGGTGCCGATGCCGGTCTCGAAGCCCGGTGCGACCGTGCCGGTGGCCGCACCGACGCAGCCCCCTCGGTCACGGGTCCGTCCGACGCTCCGTCGAGGGCGGCCTGTACGTGCTTCTCCCGGAGGGCCGCGTCGGCCGCCCTGGCGGTGACGGGCCGCTGCGGGCATGGCCGTGCTTCTCGTGGAGGCGGTCAGGTGTCGGTCTCGCCGAGTGACGCGTCCCGCCGCGGCGCCGCACACCCCCTCATCACGAGCAGGCCGACGGCCGCGCCGACCACGTACCAGAACAGGTCCGGTGCGTTGAACGTGGAACCGAGGACCAGAGGGGCGACGGTGCTGTGCCGTGCGAGCTGCGCCGGCAGCCCGGTGAGTTGCAGGAATTCGATGCCCCAGCTGACGGCCAGCGCGACTCCGGTGGCTCTCGGCGGCGTCATCCGTGGTGCGACCAAGACGACGAGGGCGAGCACCAGGAGGGTGTACAGGGCGTCCCCGCCGTACTTGGCCACGTCCCCCGTCGCCACGGTCCTGAGCCCCAGCCCCGCGCCGATGACGGCCGGCGCGGCCACCGCCGCCGCGAGGCGCCTCCGTATCGCATGGCCGTCAGTACCGTCGGAGGTTCGGAAGTCGGATGCCATGCGCGTCATTCTGCTGGTGCCCCGTGCTGCCCAGGTCCGTGATCCGGGCGCGCCAAGGAAGCCGGTCTTGTCAGCCCGGCCGTACGGCACGGGGTGCCTGGTCGTGGAAGGATCCGCTCCGCCCGCTGACGGCGGTGTCCTTCACGGCCGGGTCCGGGTCGGTCAGGTCCCGGCCGGTGGGGCTTCCTCGTCGACGGCGGCTCCCCAGGCGTGGGCGCACAGTGCCTGTTCGACCAGGTCGGTGTAGACGGCCGCGGCGAGCCAGGACCGGGCGAAGCGGCCCGTGTCGGCCGGGAGCAGACGGCCGAAGGTGTCTCGGGCGCGGTCCGCGGCGGCGGCGTGGAGGTCGTCGAGGAGGTAGGCCGCCGTGGCGAGGCCGAGGCGGCGCAGTCGGGCGGAATCGCCCGGTGCGTTCCCGGCGAGGGCGAGGACCCGGCGGCCCCCCGGCACCGTCTGGTGGACACGGCGACGCAGCAGGTGCAGCGGGGCCTCGTCCCCGGTGGCGGCGTCCGTGGCCGGTGGCGTGAGGGAACCGGGGGGCAGATCGGCGTGCTGGAGGCGGTCCAGGCCGAGGTCCACCCGGACCGCGGGGTCGGTGGGGTGCTCGGTGGCGAGCAGCAGGGCACGGGGATACGGGCCGGGCACCAGGCGTGCGACGATCCGCAGCCGGCTGGCCCCGGCGGCGGCGAGCAGGCGAAGGTTGTCGCGGCAGGGCAGTGCGGGATCGTCGTGGGCGGTGGCCAGGCGCAGGGGCAGGGGCACGCCCGCGCAGTCGGCCAGCAGAGAGTCGCCCGTCGCCTCGCGCACCGTGCCGGTGAGGGTCACCTCGAGGAACAGCAGATCCTGCGCACCGCTCAGCGCCCGGGTCACTTGTTCGGCGGGGGGCGCGGCCCACAGCCGGTCCAGCGGTGCGTCGCGCCAGGCCGCGCCGGACGCGCGGACCGCCCGTACACCCGTGCCCGCGCCGAGGCGGCCGGTCGGGGAGACGGTGGCACCGGACACGGCCAGCCCGGCACGGGACAGCTCACGGTGGGTCAGGGCAGTGTCGCCGATGCGTACGGCCCGGTCGGCGGCGCCGGTCGCCCGGGCGGGGCCGCCGGGCGCCACGTCGGACACCGTGTACAGGCGTCCGTCGGCGTCGGCGGTCCAGGTGACCGCGCCCGCGTAGCCGGTGGCCGTGAGGACGGGTTCGGAGAAGATCCCGTACAGGCGCAGGGAGCCGTCGGGGCGGTACGGCTGCCGGGCCGTGCCCCGCAGATCGGTCAGTTCGCGGCCGGTGGCGTGCGGGAGGCGGTGGGCGACGCCGAGGACACCGGCGAGCGCGTCGACGAGGCCGGTGAGCCGGTAGGCGGGATCGGCGGTGCGGGCCGCCCGGACCGCGGTCACCACGGAGACGGCCGCGGCGCAGGCCCGTGGGAGACCCGCGAGGCGGGCGGTGTGCGCGGCGTGCAGAAGCTCCGCCTGGAGCACGGCACCGGAGCCGTCCGTGCCGGCCTCCAGGACGGCGGCGGCCGCGTCGAACACCGCGCGGGCGGCGGTCTGTTGCGCGGCGGTGGCGGTCTCGGGTCCGTTCTCCCCGCCGGGCCGGGCCGACTGTGCGGCGGCCGGTTCCGCTTGCTCCGACTCGCTTCTCTCGTCCCGCGTGTCGGTGTCGGTGTCCGGGGCGGTGTCCTGGGCGGGAGGGCCGTCGGCGACCGGCGCCGCCGAGGCGGCCGCGGCGCGGTGCAGGCAGTCGGGGGCCAGCAGACATCCGCAGCGGATCGCGTCCGCGCCGGTCACCGCTCCGCCCGGCGCGTGCAGGACGACGTCGGTCTCCTCGTCGACGGAGATCCGTACGGTGTCGCCGTCCCGGGTGACCGGACGCGCCAGGAGCTTGGCGACGCCCGCGTCGAGGCGCTTGCGGAGCCGGGCCGAGAGCGCCCCGACGAGTTCGGCGGTGACGGACGGGACGACCGGAGGGAGGTCCGGGCTCATGTGATCTTCTCCCCTACCCAGCGGGCGAGTTCGAGCGGACTGAGGGCGGCGACGGGCATGCCCGCGGCGACGAGCTGACCGGCGACCCCCGTGGAGTAGCGGGGCCGACCGGTGTCGTCGAGGCTCGCGCAGCCCAGGACGTGGCAGCCGGCCGAGACCAGCGCGCGGACCTCGGCGAGCAGACCGCCGAGCGGATGGCCCTCCTCGAAGTCGCTGACGACCACGACGAGGGTGCGGGACGGCACGGTGACGAGCTCACGCGCGTGCCGCAGGCCTGCGGCGATGTGGGTGCCGCCGCCGACACTGACCTCCAGCAGCAGGGACAGCGGATCGTCCACGTGCCCGGTGAGGTCGATGACCTCTGTGGAGAAGGCCAGGAAGTGGGTGGAGAGGGTCGGCGCCCCGGCCAGCACCGAGGCGGTCAGCGCGGCCCACACCGTGGACGCCTCCATGGAGCCCGACACGTCCGTGACCAGGATCAGCCGCCAGTCGGCGGCCCTGCGGCCCCGGGTGCGGAAGACCGGCCGTTCGGGAATCACCCGCACCGTGCCGTCCGGGCCGCGGCGTGCGGTGGCGAGGTTGGCCCGCAGGGTGCGGGGCAGGTCCAGGCCGCCGCCGGGTCGTCTGCTGGGGCGGGGCAGGGTCGTGCCGTGCAGGGCGGGGCGCAGTTGGGTGGCCAGTTGCCGGGTCAGCGCGTCGACCAGCCGCCGTACGAGCGGACGCAGTGCGGCCAGCCGGGCCTCGGGCAGGCCGCCCGCGTGCCGCAGTACGGTGCGCAGCAGGTCCACCGAGGGGCGCGCCGCGTCCGCGTCCAGTTCGGTGAGGACGTCGGTGCGGCCGGACGCGGCGGCCGCCGCCAGGACTTCCTCGCGGATGCCCGGCCCGAACAGCGCGGCCAGTTCCTCCGACCATTCCCGCACCCCGGGATACGGCGTCTGGCGTCCCCCGCCGGTTCCCCGGCCCGCGAGACTGCCCCGGCTGCCCTCACCGCGTCCGCTGCCGTACAGCTCGTCCAGCGCGGTCGCGAGCGGCGCGGCGGACGGCGGCAGCGTGTCGGTACGACGGCCGAGGAGGAGGCGCCAGCGGTCCGCGGGGGCGAGGAAGTTGTCCCCGGCCCGCCCCGGGACGGCCCCGCAGGCACCGCCCACCACTGCGCCCCCCGGCCCGGGTTGCGCCATGAGACCGGCCTCGGTGTCCGGGCTCTGCGGCATGCCGTTCGACGGGGCGTCTCCGGTCGGGTCTTTCTCGGCCGGGGCCGGCCCCGTCGGCAGTCCCAGTGACCGCAACCTCTCGCGGGCCGCGAAGTCCGCCGCGGTCCAGGCGGCGAGTGCGGCCGGGTCGACTCCGTCGGTGTCGGCGATGCGCGCGGTGCCGAGGCGCTCGTCGACAGCGGCGAGGAGCCGGTCGCGGGCCGCGGGGCTCAGGGTGTCGAAGCCGCCGCGCAGCGCGGGGAGCCGGTCGAGGAACTCCCGGTCGGGCAGCTCGGTCACCCGGGTGAGCAGGGGCTCCAGCGCGGTCTCCGCCGTCTCCAGCAGCGGGCCCGCGGCGGACAGCAGTCCGCTGAGCCGGGCGGTGAGCGCGGTACGGGAATCGGGGTCGGTGGCCCCGTCGAGCCATGAGGTCACACGGTCGCCGAAGGCCCGCGCGTCCTCGTGCCCGAGCAGGACGCGGACGGCTCCGGCGGCACCGCGCATCAGCGGGGAGCCGTCGGCGGACAGGCGGTCCAGGGCGTCGGCGAGCCGGATGCCGCCCAGCAGGTCGGCCCGGTGGGCGAGTTCGAGCAGGGCGTGTGCGTCGGCCAGGTCCTCGGATCCGGTCAGGCCGTCCACCTGCCGTACCGCCGCCGCGGTGAGCAGTTCCGCGACGTCGGCAGCCCGGGCCTCACGGTCCGGGTCGCAGCCGAGCCCGGGTACATGACCGGCGCGCAGCCGGTCGAGCAGGGTCAGGCCGGCGAGGAGTTCCGGCAGGGTTCCGGCTCCGGGCAGGACGTCGGCGACGTCGCCGAGCCGTTCGTCCGCGAGCACGGTCAGGCCGCACTCCGCCGCTTGTACGAGCCCTTCGAGGGTCTGCGCGGCCGTCGGCCCGCCCTCGTCGCGCTCCTGGCGGCGCCGTTCCCGCAGCACGCCTTCGGCGGCCTGCGCGGCGGTGACTCCGCGGATGCCGGCCGCGGTCAGCACGGCCGCCGTGGCGGGTGTCCAGCGCACCTCCCAGCGGGAGGTGAGGGCTTCGGCGCCGCCCGCGCCGACGACCTCCTTGGCCTCCCCGTAGGGCACCCCGCACACCGTCAGCCGACGCAGCAGCAGTTCACGGCGCCGGTCCAGGTCGGAGCGCAGCGGGTCCAGCCGCAGGTCCCGTGCGGGGCCGGGGCTGTGGCCGTCCGTCTCCGGGCCGGGCAGGCCCAGGCGCGCCGCCTCCGCCTCGACCGCGGGGGCGAGGCCGCTGCGCGGCGCCCGCGCGGCGGGGCGTCCGCTGCGGGTGCCGACGAGGACGCGTTCCATCGCCCGCGCCACGGCCCGTCCCCTCCCGTAGGGCTCCCCCTGCGCGAGCACCGTCTGTACGGCCTCGACCAGTTCGCCCCGGCCGGCCGCGGGCAGGCCGCGCAGCCGGGCGAGGTCCGAGGCGAGCCGACTGATCTCCCGTGCGTCGGCGGGTCCGGAGGGGTGTCCGAGTCCGCGCAGTTCGGCGCAGATGCGTACGGCCGCCCGGGTCAGCGCCTCCTCGAGCGCCGCCGGGTCTCCCCCCGCGCGCAGGACCATGTCCTGCCACTCGGGGTCCCGGATGCCTGCCGGGTAGCCGGACCGCTCGTCGAGGAGTGCGTAGGTGTACGGGATCAGCGAGGTGGTCCACCCGGGCCTCCCCGGGTCCCGGCCCGGGGCCGGGTTCAGGTCCGGGTCCGGTGCCGTGTCCTCGCCCATGTCCGGCCGCAGCAGCGCCGGGGCGTGGAAGGCGCCCACCACCACGGCGGCCCGCTCGCCCCGTGCGGTGGCTTCGGCGAGCCGGGCCCGCATCCAGCTCTCGCGCCGCAGGTCCAGTTCCGGCACGCCGCCCGAGGCGGCCGCGTCCTCGCGCAGGGCCCACCCGGTGAGCAGGGCGGCCCGGCGCAGTGCCTCGGGCGGGGAGCCGGGGGCGGTCGCCTCGACGAGCCGGTCCCACAGGTCGTCCCCCGGGCGGCCCGTCAGACGGGAGCGCACCGCGGTGGCGAGCCCGGGGCCGCCGGCCCCCGTCACGGCGGCCCGCCGTCCCCCGGCCCAGGCAGGGTCGGTGAGCGGCAGGTCGCAGGCGACCACCGGTACGTCGTGCCGTGCGGCCCAGCGCACGGCGGCCAGTTCGGGCGAGAAGTCGGCGAACGGATAGAACGCCGGTCCCCCGCCGCCCCCGTCGGCGGGGGCGGCGGCGAGCGCCACCGGGGCCCGTGTCTCCTCGTGTCCCAGCCAGGGCAGCCACTGCTGCATCTCGGCGGGCAGTTCGACGAGCAGCACCTGGGGCCTCGCCTCGTCCAGCAGCGCGGGCAGGACCGCGGCCAGGGAGGGCGCGTGGTGCCGTACGCCGACGAGGTAGGGCGCGGAACGGTCGGTGAGGGCGGCGAGCGCCTCGTCGGGCGGGACGGGCGGGCCCTGCGGGGCGGCCCGGTGGGAGGGGGACACGGCGGTCAGCCCTCCAGGACCGTGCGCAGGTCCCACAGGGTGCGCCAGGTGGCGGAGCCCTGTTCGGCACGGCGCCGGACGGGTCCGTCCCAGTAGCCGCGCAGCCGAGCCGCGTCGGCGGGGTCGTCCTTGCGGACCACGCCGAGCAGATGGCCGGGCAGCAGTCCGAGCACGTCGCGGTCGCCGGGGAAGTACGCCGCGGCGAGAGCGAGCGCGCCGGCGACGGACACGGCCTCCGCGGTGCTCATCACCGTCGAGGGCCGCTCCACCTCCCAGCCCTCCGCCGAGCGGCCCTCGCGCAGGTCCCGGAACGCGGTGACCAGGGCTTCCAGCACGGCGTCGTCCACCTGGAACGGCGCGCCGGCCCGCTCCACGGACGCCCGCGCCTGGCCGCGCACCAGTACGGTCTCCGCGTCGAGGTCCCCGATGGGGCCGACGGTCTCGAAGTTGAAGCGGCGCTTGAGGGCCGCGGACATCTCGGAGACGCCCTTGTCGCGGAGGTTGGCGGTGGCGATGAGGTTGAAGCCGGGCGCGGCGTGCGCCAGGGCGTCCTCGCTGCCGGCCAGTTCGGGGACGGCGATCCGCCGTTCGGAGAGCAACGACACCAGTGCGTCCTGCACTTCGGGCAGGCAGCGGGTGATCTCCTCGACGCGGGCGACGGCTCCCCGGGACATGGCGGTCAGCACGGGCGAGGGTACGAGTGCCTGCCGGGTGGGGCCCTGCGCCAGCAGCAGCGCGTAGTTCCAGCCGTACTTGAGCTGGTCCTCGGTCGTGCCGGCCGTGCCCTGCACGACCAGGCCGCTGGTGCCGCACACGGCGGTGGAGAGCAGTTCGGACAGCATCGACTTGGCGGTACCGGGTTCGCCGACGAGCAGCAGACCGCGCTCACCGGCGAGGGTCACCACGCACCGTTCGACCAGCGCCCGGTCGCCGACGAACTTGTCCTCGATCACCAGTCGGCGCGGCACCCCGTCGGGCACTTCGACGTCGTCGGGCAGCTTCAGGGCGCCGCCGGCGCTGCCCATGACGAAGGTGACGACCGCGCGGGGGGTGAGCCGCCAGGCGGGCGGGCGTGGTCCGTCGTCGTGGGCGGCGAGGAAGGCGAGTTCGGTCGCGTACCGGTCCTCGGGCGGGACGATCTGGCGGGCCGGGGAAGGGGGCAGGGTGGTGGTCATCGGTGCGGGTTCTTCCGGGTGCGGGTGGACGGTGGTCATCGGCGGCGGCCCTTGCGGGTGGCGCGGGTGGTGAGTTCCTCGTAGGCGGGCGCGTCTCTGGTGCGGACGCGGTCCCACGCGCGCCGGAACAGTTCGGGTACCGGTAGCAGCGGTACCGCGGGGGCGTTGTCGCGCACCGGGTAGAGGCCCTGCTTCCAGATCTCCACCGGCAGGGCGGGGGATTTCAGGTCCAGCCAGCCGCAGGGCAGGAAGAGGGTGCGGCCGGCCCGGGACCGCTTCGCCTCGACGACCAGCCCGGTGGCGGCCGCCAGTTCGGCGCGCGCCTTCTTCATGCGGGCGGGCTTCCAGCCGGTCCGGCGGACGCAGTTGCGGTCCGTCGGGTCGGGCAGGGCCAGCAGTTGGAGGTAGAGTCCCGCCGCGTCCTCGCCCAGGCCGCTGGTCTCGGCGACCTCCGTGACCAGTTCGGGCACGCTGACGGACGGGTCATGAGCGTATCCGGTGGGGTCCGCCGGGTCCGTTCCGGCCGCGACGGCGCGGGCGAGTTCGTCGTCCAGGACCGCCCGCAGTGCCCGCATTCCGTCGCCGCGTCCGGTTCCGACGAGTCCCTCGACGAGGCCGAACACGGGGTCGTCCGCGCGGACGAGGGCGGCGGAGCGGACCAGGACGGTTTCCTGGTCGCCGTGCCAGGGACGCAGTACCAGCGCCTCGCCGACGGGTGTCAGGCCGTCTGCGCCGGCGCCGCCGGTGGCGGGCAGTCCGTACGCCTTGCGCAGTTCGACGGCGGTCGACGAGCCCTTCTCGGTCCATTCCAGGCCGAGGTCGAGCAGCAGCCCGGGGTCCGCGAGGCGGCGGCGCAGTGCGGCCAGTCCTTCCGGCAGCGCTGCGCGCAGCGGGTGCCCGTACGGCAGCGAGTAGGCGAGCCCGGCCAGGGAGGACACGGCGCGTGTCAGGTCGTACCGCCCGGGCAGCGCAGCGGGGTCCTCCGGTACGAGGTGACCCTCCTTGTCGAGCCGCTGCACCGTGGTGCGGCTGAGCCAGGGGGTGCGGCGCGGGTTGAGCATCTCCTCGACGGATCCGGTCGGCACTCCCGGCAGGGCGATGTCGCCGACGAGGTCCTCGGAGAGCCGGACGAGGCCGTCGAGGCGCTCGGCCCACACCCGGCCCGCCGCGTCCGTGTCCGGTCCGGTCGTCCACAGGTCACCGGGGTTCGCCGGCAGCAGGGCGCCGACCAGGGCCGCCCGGTCGCCGGGCTCCAGCGAGCTCAGCAGCGCGTCGCCGAGCTGCTTCTGCCGTGGCTTCAGGGCTGTCGCGGCGCTCACCTCGTCGGTGAGCTGTGTCGGCTTCCCCGCGAGCAGCAGGGCGGCCTGCACCGGCCCCAGGCCGCCCCGCGTGGCGGCGGCCAGTGCGGCGGGTGCCTCCGGCTGCCAGGGTGCGGGGCCCTTGTCCCTGATCAGCTCCGTCACCGCCGCCAGCGTGTCGGCCGGGAACACCGGCGGGTGTGCCGTCTCCTGGGTCGAGGTGAAGTGGGCCACGGCGCCGAACGTGCCCGTCGGATCGTGGTCGAGGGCCAGCCAGTTCACGCGGTCGTGGCGGTGGTCGACGCTCCGGCAGCCGAGGACGACGACGGTGCGGCCGTCGCGGCGCAGCACCTGACCGGCGCGGTCCTGCTTGCCGCGCGGCTCGCTCAGCACGACCTCGCGCAACGCGGCTCCGGGTGCGGCCAGCGGGCCCTCCGTGACCGCCTCGAAGAGCAGCAGCAGTGCTCTGCGGTGTGCCTCCGTCAGGGTGGGGGCGGCGGCGCGGTAGGCGAGCGGGCGCAGCGCGTCGAGCAGGGACGGCCAGGCGGGGCCTCCGGCGGGGACGGTGCGCTCGTCGCTGCGCCATCCGTCGTCGGGGCCGGTGAGGCGGGCGTTGCCGGGCAGGGCCTTGCCGTCGGCGGGCTTCCCGGTCAGGACGTGGTTGACGGCGCGGATCTGGTGCAGCACGCTCCACCGCTGCCCGCCGCCCCACCAGCCGTGCTGCCCGGCGAGGCCGTCGGTCGCCTCGCGCAGCGTCTGGTCGTCGCCGTCCTCGGGACGGTAGTCGGCGAACATGCCCAGGACCCACTGGGAGGGGGTCCTGGGCCGCTCCGCCGGAGGCTCGACGAACGCGGCGACGGACTCGGCGAGTCGCAGCGCCGCGTGCACGAGGGAGGTGACGCCGGTGAGCATCCGGGGCTCGGTGAGGGCGGGCAGGGCGTGGGAGACGGCCTTGCGCAGGACCTCCTGGGCGCTCGGGACGGCGGGGTTGCCGGTGGTGGCCGCCTGGCCACCACCGGCCCCGGCTCCGTCCCCGTCCTCGGAGGCCGCGTCCGCCCGTCTGGCCGCCGCCACCTCGGCCTGCCGCTCCGCCAGGGCACGGGCCCCGGCGCGCAGCAGCTCCTCCGCCTTCTCGTCGCTCAGGGCCCGCAGGATCGCCGAAGCGCTCTCGTCGCGCGGACGCAGCGCGTGCCAGAAGTCGACCGGTGGAACGAGTGGTGTACCGGCCGCGAACTCGCCGCCGCGCTGCAGCGGCGCCAGCCGGCCCAGTTCCCGCACACCGGTGGTGTCGTCCGTGGTGTACAGCGTGACCTGGCGGTGCTGGGCGACGACGAGGGGTTCGACGCCGCCGGGCAGCCGCAGCGCGCCGAGCGGTACGCCCGGTATCCGGTTGTCCGCCGGCAGGGTGGCGGTCCGGCCGTCCGGTGTGCCGACGGTGGTGCGGGCCTCGTCGCCCTCGCCCTCGGTGCGCACCCAGCGGCCGAGGACCGTGCCGTCGGTGCCGAACGGGCTGTGCTCCAGGCCGGGCTGCAGGGGCAGCACGGTGCAGTGCTGCTGGAGCAGGGTGGCGCCGTCCTGGATGCCGGAGCGCAGGAACGCGGGCAGCGAGGCACGGCCGTGGGTGCCGGTGGCCGGGTCGTACTCGAGCCACACCTGCCGCACGCCCTGCCGCCCCTGGCGCCAGTAGGAGGTGCCGTCCCCGATGACGGGGCGGCCGGGCGGCAGGACCGTGTCGCCGGCGTGCAGGGCGCGCCCGCCGGTGGCGCGGCCGCCGTCCGGGATCGGGATCGAGGTCTCGCCCGCGTCTCCGCTGCCGTACCAGGACGGGAGCTGTTCGCCGCCGAGCGGGAACACCTCGGTCGGGCGGGCCGACCAGTAGCCGTGGCTCTTGGCGCCCTGTCGCCACATCACCAGCAGTTCGCCGTCCGTGTAGCGGAACGACGGCCGCTGCCAGCGGTCCAGTTCGGCAGGCAGCCGCAGGTCGTGTTCCAGCAGGATGTCCTGGGGGCCCACCACGATCGCCTTGTGCCGGCGGGAGAGGATCAGGGCCGGCCAGCACTCTTGGACAGCGAGGGTGTCGTCATGGCCGCGTCGGGTCTCGGCCTCGAGTCGGCGCACCGCCTCCTCGAGGGCCGGCCAGCCCAGTTCGTCCGGGATGCCGGCGCGCAGGGTGGTGCCGAGCAGCGGTGCGACGTCGAACGCGGCGGCCTTGGCGACGGCCTGCCGGCTGATCCGGGCGGCGACCGTACGGAAGGGACGCAGCCGTTCGAGCGCGGCACGGGCGCCCGCCAGACCGGTGGCGCCGTCCAGTTCGTCGGCGGCGTCCTCCAGCCACTCGCGGAGCACGTCGGCGAGGACGGGATGGCCGGCGATCTGCTCCAGCAGCCCGGTGCCGGCCCGCTGACGCTGCAGGTTGCCGACGGCGTCGTACAGCATGCGCCGGCCGCGCGGGTCCGCCGCGACGGCCGTCAGGTCGCGTCGCCCGGCGGCGGTGTCCTCCATCCACCGGTCGAGAAAGAGGTGGACGTCCGTGCCGGACCCGGGCCGGGTCAGCGGCACGTCCTCGGCCACGCACAGGTCCAGCAGGTCGAGATCGGCGCCGGCGTGCCAGCGGCCCGTGAAGAGGTCCACGGCGCGGTCGTGTGCGCGCAGGGACGGGGCCATGCGCTCCACGAGCGCGAGGGTGGCCGGTGAGCGGCCGCTGGTCGTGCCGCCGTGCTTGCGGTGCAGTGCCCAGCGGCTGAGCCAGTCCGCCGCGTCGACCCGGTCCGCGCTCTCGCTCCCGCCCCTCAGCAGCCGGTCGGCGCCGGTCTCCGCGAGCAGCGCCAGCCAGGACTCGTCCTCCTTCGTGGAGCGGCCCAGTCCGGCCGGCATGATCTCCAGCAGCCGGACCCGTACATCGGGTTGCCGCTCGGCGAGGACGACGAGCGTCGGCCGGTAGGTGTTCCAGAAGGAGGCGGGCGCCCGCACGGCCGCGGGCGACGCGAGCAGGTCCGCGACCAGGGCGCATTCCTCGGTGACCCGGTCCAGCCCCGCCGCCTTGATCAGGGTGCGCGCGTCCTGGGGCAGCGACGCGTACGGCGGCATGCCGGCGGCGCAGCGCTCCACGGTCAGCTGCCGGAACTGCGCCCACGCCTCGGCCGGGGCGAGCCGGGCCGCGAGCGCCTTCACGTGTTCCTTGAGCGCCTTGACGGTCAGTGCCCCGGCGAAGGCGAACTCCAGGAAGACGGACCGCTGCCGTTCCTCGTCCACGGTCAGCGCGTGCACCCGCTCCGCCTCGCGGGCCTTGCCGAAGAAGGCCGCCGCGTAGGTGGTGTTCTCGTGCTGCAGGAAGACGCGGGCGGCCTGCTCGTAGAAGGTGGGCAGGAAGTGCGGCACGGCCCGGCCGAGTTGCTCGCCGAGCGCCTCGAAGCCGTCTTTGGCGGTGCCGGGGCGGGACCTGGCCTGCCGGGCGAGCCGCTCGACGTCCCTGACCAGCGCCAGGGCGTGGTGTCCGTTCGCCGGGTCGTTGACGAGCGCCCAGGCGGGGAAGCCGAGGGTTTCCCGGCGCACCTGGCCGACCTCGGGGGTCTCCGGTTCCCGGACGAGACCGAGGAAGTCCAGGGCGAGATCCTCGGCTTCGCCGAGCGTGCCCGGCACCAGTCGTACGATCTTGCGCCCGTCCAGCGCGGTGTGGGTGTACGTGCGGGCGGTGAGGACGTCGGCGTCCTCGCGGTCCGTGGTGCCCGAGGGCAGTACGGCGCCGGCGTCGAGCAGCGCGGCCGAGGTGGTCTCGTCGAAGGTGGATCCGTCGTGTTCGTGGGTCGTCATGCCGCACGCTCCTCGTCCTCGATGTCGCGTCCGGCGTACAGTGCGGCTGCCATGCGCATGCCCTCCGACCAGGCCACCGGGCCGACCTGACCGAGTTTCAGGGCCCGGCCGGCCGGGTCGGTGAAGACGAGCGGGCCGGTCTCCGTCTCGGAGTAGCCGTCGTAGTCGCCGACCCATACCCGGGCCTCGACACCGCGGCCGTCCTCGAGTACGGAGCACACGGCGTGGCCGCCGCGCACGCGGTATCCCAGCTGGGTCGCGCGGCCGTGCAGGAACCTCAGTTCCTTGAAGGCGCCGCCCGCGTAGTCCTCGACGGAGCCGGCTTCGGCGTCGAGGGCCGCGGGCCGGTGCCACACTTCGCGGAAGAGCTGCTGGGCGCGCTGTTCGATGCCGATCTCGACGGCGAACTCGCGCAGGTCCTCGAGTTCGTCGAGCAGCACCGGGTGCGGCAGGCGGACCAGACCGGGGGTGGCCCGGACTGTGTCGCCGTCGAGGTCGACGAGGCCGAGGCCTCGCTCGGGGTCGGCGTCCCGCAGGAACCCGGCCACCGTGCCGTCCGTGTCCGTGACCACCAGGTCGCGCAGGGCGGTCTGCCAGGCCGGGTCCGGCCAGACCCGCGCCAGGGCCGCGAGCGGCACCGGCAGGGAGCGCACCATCCACCGCTCGACGTCGACGAGGCACTGCCGTTCGTGCCGTTCCAGCCATTCGACGAGCTGGCGCAGCCCCACCACCGCCGGATCGTCTGCGATCTTGGACGGTACGGACTTCAGCCGTCGCCCCGCCGCGTTGCGGCACACCACCTTGCCGTCGTCGAGGGCGACTTCGTAGTCGCCGGCCGACACCCACCCCATGCGTGCCTCCCGCATCCGCACTGATCAAGTGACGGGAACTGTAGGACAGGCCTCTGACAACGGGGTGCGGGTGTTCTGCCGGCCGGGTGCCCGGCGTAGCCGGTGGCGTCCCCACCCTCGCCCCGTCCCTGTTTGCCGGTGACCCATCGACCTCGGACACGCGTTCGCAAGGAACAAGCCGTTCACGGCTCCGTGGTGAGCCTCCGGCGTCCTGGGGTCGGCGGGCATCCGGGACACCGCGCGGTTCGAAGAACGACGGTCCGCGTGACGGCTCCGCCGGGTCCTTCCCCCGAGGGGAGTCGGAATGGGTGAGGAACGGAGGGAGGACGGGGCCCTTGTCGCGGGTCCCGTCCTCCGGGGTGTGGTCCGGTCCGGCCGGTGCGCGGGTCAGACCGAGACGGGGGTCTCGTCGCGCGTCTCCGGGGCCGGCCGCCGGTTCAGTTTCTCGCCCTCGATGTCGAGGTCGGGCAGGGCCTTGTCGACGGCCTTGGGCAGCCACCACGCGGCACGGCCGAGCAGTGACATCACCGCGGGGACCAGCGCCATGCGGACGACGAAGGCGTCGATGATCACGCCGACGGCGAGGGCGAAGCCGATGGATTTGATGATCGGGTCGTCCATCAGGACGAAGCCTCCGAACACGGACGTCATGATGAGCGCGGCGGCCGTGACGACGCGGGCGTTGTGGCCCATGCCGCTGACCATGGCCGTCTGCGGGTCGGCGCCGTGGACGAAGTCCTCGCGCATACGGGAGACGAGGAAGACCTCGTAGTCCATGGCGAGGCCGAACAGGATGCCGATGAGCAGGATCGGCAGGAAGCTCACCAGCGGGCCGGGGGTGTCGACGCCCACCAGGCCGGCGAGGTGGCCCTCCTGGAAGATGGCGACGGTGATGCCGAAGGTCGCGCCCACGGTGAGCAGAAAGCCCAGGGCTGCCTTCAGCGGTACCAGGACCGACCGGAAGACCAGCATGAGCAGCAGGATGGACAGGCCCACCACCAGGAGGAGATACACCGGCAGGGCGTCGGCGAGCTTCTCCGAGACGTCGATGCCCAGGGCGGTCGCGCCGGTGAGGGCGATGTCGGCCCCCTCGATGTCCGCGACCCGGTCGCGGATGTCGTGGACGGCGGCCTCGGTGGCGGCGGCCGTCGGGCCGGCCTCGGGGATGATGGCCAGCAGGGCGGTGGTGCCCTGCTCGTTCAGCTGCGGCGGGGCCACGGTCAGGACGCCCTCGGTGTCCATGATCAGGGCGGTGGCCTGCTCCGCGGCCGCCGCGGTGGACTGCGCGTCCGTACCGTTGACGACGGCGATGAGACGGCCGTTGAAGCCCTCGCCGAAGCCCTCGGAGGTCAGGTCGTACGCCTCACGCGCGGGGGAGCCCTCGGCGGCGGTGCCCGCGTCCGGCAGGGCCATGCGCATGTCCTGGGCCGGAAGGGTGAGCGCGCCCAGCCCGAGGACCCCGACGACCAGGAGCGGGACGCGCAGCTTGGTGACGAGGCGGCCCCAGGTGAAGCCGAAGCCCTCGGTGACGGCGCCCTTCTCGGCGCCCTTCTCGGCGCCCTTCTCCGCGGGCTCCCCGGCGGGCTTCCCGACTGCCTGGCGCTGCTTGCGCGGCAGGATCTTCCGGCCGGCGAAGGAGAGGAAGGCCGGCAGCAGGGTGAGGGCGACCAGTACGGCGACGGCGACGGTGCCCGCCGCGGCCAGACCCATCACGCTCAGGAAGGGGATGCCGACGACGGAGAGGCCCGCCAGGGCGATGACGACGGTGGCGCCGGCGAAGACGACGGCGGAGCCGGCGGTACCGGTCGCACGGCCGGCGGCCTCCTCGGGTTCGAGGCCCTCGCCGAGGTACTGGCGGTAGCGGGAGGTGATGAAGAGCGAGTAGTCGATGCCGACGGCCAGGCCCAGCATCAGCGCCAGGATGGGGGCGGTGGAGGTCAGTTCGATGACACTGGTCAGGGAGAAGAGGCCGGCCATGCCGACCGCGACGCCGATCAGCGCGTTCAGCAGGGTCATGCCGGCGGCGACCAGCGAGCCGAAGGTGACGACCAGGACCACCGCGGCGACCAGCACTCCGAGCGCCTCGGTGGAGCCGACCTCCACCTCACCGCCCATGACCTCGCCGCCGTGCTCGACCCGCAGGTCCTCGGCTCCGGCGCCGACGGCCTCGTAGGCCGACTTCTGCTCGTCGGTGACCTCGTCGACGGCCTTGTCGAACTGCACCTGGATCAGGGCGTACCGGCCGTCCTGGGAGACGGCGCCGGTCTGGAACGGGTCCATGGCGGCGGTGACGCCGTCGATCCCGGAGGCTTCCTTCACCACGGGTGCCACCGCGGCGGGGTCCAGCTTCGCACCCTCGGGTGCGGCGAGGACGATGGTGCCGGTGGCTCCGCCGGCCTGGGGGAACTGCCGGTCGAGATCGTCCAGCGCCCGCTGGGACTCGGTGCCCGGCATGGAGAACTTGTCGCTGGTCGGGCCCATCAGGGTGGCGGCTCCGACACCCAGCAGAGTCAGCAGGAGCAGCCAGACCGCGGCTATTCGGCCTCTTCTGCGGAAGGAGAACCGCCCGAGCCGGTACAGCAAGGTCGCCATGGAGGAGGGATCTTTCCGTGAGGGGTCAACTGGGGGTGTGGTCAAGCGTCCGCAGCGCGCTGCGGATCATCTCGGCGCGCAGCACCTCGTCCGGCGCCACCTCGTCGTCGGCGGCGCCGGTGACGAAGACGGCGCCCAGCACCATCCACGCCGCCACCCGGTCCGGCGCCCGCTGCGAGCGGCCGGCCAGCGCGTCCAGCAGGCCGTCCGCCAACTCCATGACGTTGAGGTCCTGGTGGCAGGACATCTCGGTGATGTCCTCGAAGAGAAGCCGGATTTCACGGCGGAACCGCAGCGTCAGGTCGACGTATCCGACGACGGTCTCCTCCACCAGCCGACCGCCCTGCAGTCCGGCCACGCGGTCGAGCAGCGCGGCGAGGGCTTCCTGGGTCGGGGTCAGCAGTTCGGTGAGGATCTTCTCCTTGCCGGCGAAGTGGTAGAGCAGTGATGCCTTCGAGCAGCCCACGTCCGAGGCGATGTCCTGCAATGAGGTGCCCCGGAAGCCGTGCACGGCGAACAGTCGCAGTGCCGACTTCAGGATCTGCCCGCGCATGGCGGAGGCGGAGCGAGCCATTCCCCCAGCATAACTGTCCGATCGGTCAGGACTGACCGATCGGACAGCACGCCGCTGTGGCCTGCGCCACCCTTCTCGCTCGGGGGCCGGAGAGGGTACGCGCGGATTTCGCCGACTCGCGCGGGGAAGCGCCGCCCCTCGTGACGGACGGCGCCGCGGGACCTCTCGCCGCGTCCGGCAACCAGGTCCGCGCACCCCTCGCCGGGTCACTCACGCACGGCCGACGAGCGTGAACCCGAAGCGCTTCGGATCAACAGCACGCACCGGCTCCGCACCACCGGGCGCCAGACCGTGGCGGCCGGACCCCCGGCATCGGCGACTCCTCGTGTCACGCTGCGTAGTCGATTCGGGTGGCACCCCGTCGGTGGACGACAGAGACTGGAGCGTGACGGTTCCGTGAACGCTCAAGGAGCTTGCATGCTGGAGAAGTCTGCCGAATCCCTGACGGGCGTGCCGGATGGATCTGGATGCGCCAAGCACAAGACGCACGAGCCGTCGAAAGGAAACAGTCCGTCGACGGAGACGGAAAGAGATCTCGCCGAGGTGCTCGCCGGCGTGGTGGGCGTCGAGCAGGTTTCGGTCGAAGCCAATTTCTTCGACGACCTCGGCGCCAACTCGCTGGTGATGACACAATTCTGTGCACGCGTCAGAAAACGGGCCGACCTGCCGTCAGTTTCGATAAAGGACGTCTATCTTCACCGGACGATCCGCGGCCTGGCGGCGGCACTCGTCGACACCGGCACCGGCACCATTGCCACACCCGCTCCCGTCGACTCGCCGGACCCGGCGACCCCGGAGTCCGTGAATCCGTTCGGCACACTGCGGTACGTCCTGTGCGGTGTGCTGCAGTTCCTCCTTTTCCTGGGATATTCTTTCCTCGCCGCGATCCTCGCCGCACGTGGTTATGCATGGATATCCACCGGCTCGAGCGTGACGGACATTTACCTACGGTCGGTCGTCTTCGGCGGTGCCGGCTTCGTCAGTATGTGCGCTTTCCCGATCATGGCCAAATGGATCCTCATCGGCCGGTGGAAAGAACGCGAGTTCCCGGTCTGGGGTCTGACCTATCTGCGTTTCTGGACCGTCAAGGTACTGCTCCACGCCAACCCGATGGTCCTCTTCGTCGGCAATCCCCTGTACGTGCTCTATCTCCGGGCGCTCGGCGCACGCATCGGCGCGGGTGTCACGATCCTCTCCCGCACCGCTCCGGTCTGCACCGACCTGCTCACGATCGGCGCCGGAACGGTGATCCGCAAGGAATCGTACTTCCTCTGCTACCGGGCGCACGCCGGCCGCATCCAGACGGGTCCGGTCACTCTCGGCCGGAATGTGTTCATCGGCGAGAAGACCGTGCTCGACATCGCCACGTCGATGGGCGACGGGGCGCAGCTCGGTCATGCGTCATCACTGCACAACGGCCAGGCGGTCCCAGGCGACCAGCGGTGGCACGGCTCTCCGGCGCAGCGCACAGAGCTCGACTACGTGCGGGTCCCGCCCGCCAGGTGCGGCACTCTGCGCCGGGTCGGCTTCGGCCTCGCCACAGTGGGACAGCTGTTCTTCCTCTACGTTCCGTTGACCGTCGGGGGCCTTTACATGCTGCTGACGGAAGTCCCGGCGCTGAACGACCGGCTGGCCCCGGGCACAACGGGGCTCGTGTCGGCGGAGCTCTATGTCGACGCGCTGATCATGTCCTGCGTTCTGTTCTCCGGCTTCCTCGTCGTGGGCATCGTCGCTCTGTTCACCGTGCCGCGCCTGCTGAACCTGCTGGTCGAGCCGGACAAGGTATATCCGCTGTACGGGTTTCACTACTCGATACACCGGGCGATCACACGCATCACCAACGTGAAGTTCTTCACCTGGCTCTTCGGTGACAGTTCCTACATCGTCCACTATCTGCGCGGCCTTGGATACGACCTGTCGAAGGTGGAGCAGACCGGGTCCAACTTCGGCACGGAAGTACAGCACGAGACCCCGTATCTGTGTTCCGTCGGCAGCGGCACGATGATCGCTGACGGTCTGTCGATCGTCAATGCCGACTTCTCGAGTACGTCTTTCCGGGTGTCCCGTGCGTCGATCGGACGGCACAACTTCCTCGGGAACAACATCGCGTATCCGTCCGGGGCGAAGACGGGCGACAACTGCCTCCTCGCGACGAAGGTGATGGTTCCACTCGACGGTGAGGTACGCGAGGGGGTGGGTCTGCTCGGCTCGCCGTGCTTCGAGATTCCCCGTTCGGTTGAGCGCGACCTGCGGTTCGACCACATGCGGACCGGGGCGGAGTTGCACCGCAACCTCGCTGCCAAGAACCGCTGCAACATGCGGTCGATGGTCCTGTTTCTGCTCGTACGGTGGTTTTTCCTCTTCGTCATCGTGGTACTCGCCCTTGCGAACGTCGAACTGTACGGCTCCTTCGGGTACGTGGCGATCGCGGCATTCCTGGTGGCCAGCCTGGCGTTCACCCCTCTCTATTTCGTACTGGTGGAGCGTGCCATCGTGGCTTTCCGCGGGCTGCGGCCGCAGTTGTGCTCCATCTACGACCCGTATTTCTGGTGGCACGAGCGTCTGTGGAAGGTTCCTGACGAGTACCTCGACATCTTCAACGGCACCCCCTTCAAGAACGTGATCTGGCGGCTTCTGGGTGTCCGGGTCGGCAGCAGGATCTTCGACGACGGCTGCTATCTGACGGAGCGGATGCTCACCACCATCGGGAACGACTGCACCCTCAACGCGGGGAGCAAGATCCAATGTCACTCGCAGGAGGACGGCACCTTCAAGTCCGACCGCAGTGCGCTGGGGGACGGATGCACCCTCGGTGTCGGCTCCCACGTCCACTACGGAGTGACGATGGGTGACGGCTCGGTACTCGCACCCGACTCCTTCCTCATGAAGGGCGAGGAAGTCCCGCAGCACGCGCGGTGGGGTGGAAACCCGGCCACGGAGATGCGCGACGCCCCCGGTCAGCCGCCGCCGGCACTGACGCGGCAGGGGTAGCACAGGAACGTCTCGGTCACGTCGGCCCGACCGGGCCGGACAGTGCTGCCTGGCGGTCTGCCGGCAGCGATGAAGGCAGCGGAGCCGGCCTGGTCGGCGGGGACAGGGTGGCCACGGCGAGTGGAGAGGGACTGATCGATGGCAACGCGAGCGGTGGACCGGGAATTCTGGCGCGGTGTGCCCGTCACCGGCGGATCCACCACGATCCCTCGGTGGACGCTCCGCCCTGTGGCGGGTGTCGCCGAGCACGAGACCACGATTTCGGACGACCTCGTGAACGCCTTGCGCCGGTTGGCGGAGGACCTCGCGATGCCTCTCGGCTCCGTGCTGCTGGCCGCGCACGCCAAGGTGCTCGCCGCGCTGTCGGGCGAGCCCGAGGTCATGACCGGTTATGTCGTGGAGAAGGGCGGCCGGCCGTTGCCCTGCCGGCTGACGACCGCACCGGCGTCATGGCGGGCGCTCCTGGCCGACACCCATCGTGTCGCGTCGGAACTGCTGTCGCACAAGGACTTCCCGGTCGGCGAACTCAGGCGTGAGCCGGGTCCGGCCGAAGCGTCGGTCGAGACCGTCCTCGATCCGGATCCGGCTCTCGGTCCCCGTCCGGCGGACGGCGTCGGCGATCTCGCCGAGGGCACCGTGCTGTGGACGGCGTTCTCGGTGCGCGGGGGCCGGCCCACGTTGCGGCTGCGGTACCGCACCGACGTACTCGACGCGGACCACGCCGCCAGGATCGCCGGTTACCACCTCACCGCGCTCGCGCTCATCGCCGCTGATCCGGATGCCGAGCACGCGCGGCAGAGCCTGCTCTCCGACGAGGAGTTCCGGTTCCAGCTCGAAGGGCTGTCCGGACCGCGCCGTCCCCTGCCGGACGCCCGGATGCACGAGCTGTTCGAACAGCGGGTGAGGCTGCACCCGGAGGCCGTCGCCGCCGTGCACGGCGACCGGGAGTGGACCTACCAGGAACTCAACGCTCGTGCCAACCGGCTGGCACGAGCCCTGCTGGCGCGAGGGCTGGAACGAGAAGGCGTCGTCGCGGTGGTGACCGAGAGGAACCTGGACTGGATGGCCTCCGTCCTCGCGGTCTTCAAGGCCGGGGGCGCGTATCTGCCCGTCGATCCTCGCTTCCCGGCCGATCGCATCGCGGCCGTGCTCTCCCGCGCCGAGTGCGGGCTCGTGCTCACCGAACCCACCGGCACCGACTCGCTCGACCAGGCCCTGGACTCGCTGCCGGGAGTCCAGAAACTCCTCATCGGTACCGCGTACGACGAGGGTGGCCGCGACGACGACCCGGGCATCGCCGTCGCACCGGACCAGCTCGCCTACATCTACTTCACCTCCGGCTCCACCGGAGAGCCCAAGGGCGCGATGTGCGAGCACGCGGGCATGCTCAACCACCTCTACGCCAAGATCGAGGACCTGGAGCTCGACGTCCACGAGGGGCAGGTGGTCGCCCAGACCGCCCCGCAGTGCTTCGACATCTCGTTGTGGCAGCTGTTGTCCGCCCTCCTGGTGGGTGGACGGACCCTCCTGGTCGAGCAGGAGGTGATCCTGGACGTCCAGCGGTTCGTCGACAGGATCGTCCGCGGTGGGGTCACCGTGCTCCAGGTCGTGCCGTCGTACCTCGAAGTCGTCCTGACGTATCTGGAGCAGCACCCGCGCGAGCTGCCCGGTCTGCGGTACGTGTCCGTCACCGGTGAGGCGTTGAAGAAGGAGCTCACACAGCGCTGGTTCGCGGCCGAGCCCGGCATCAAGCTGGTCAACGCCTACGGCCTGACCGAGACCTGCGACGACACCAACCACGAGGTCCTGGACCGGGTGCCGGACCGCGAACGGGTCCCGCTCGGTCCCCCCGTCGGCAATGTGCACGTCTACGTCGTCGACGAACATCTGTCGCCGGTACCGCTCGGCGCCCCCGGCGAGATCGTCTTCTCCGGCGTCTGCGTCGGCCGTGGGTACATCAACGATCCCGACCGCACCAAGCAGGCTTTCATGCCCGATCCGCACCGCGAAGGGGCCCGGCTCTACCGCAGTGGCGACCACGGCCGCTGGCTGCCCGAGGGCAAGCTGGAGTTCCTCGGACGTCGCGACACCCAGGTCAAGATCCGTGGCTTCAGGATCGAGATCGGTGAGATCGAGAACACCCTGCTGCAGGTTCCCGGCGTCCGCTCCGGTGCGGTGGTGGTCGCCGAGCCGTCCGGCCGGGGCAAGCACCTTGTGGCCTTTTACTCCGGCCCGGCTCCGCTCCCCGTCGAGGACCTGCGGGACCGGCTGGGTGAGTCGTTGCCGGAGTACATGGTGCCGTCGGCCTTCCACTGGCTGGAAAGACTGCCGCTGACCGCCAACGGCAAGACCGACAAGAGGGCGCTGGCAGCACTCGTGGCAGAACCGGGCGTCGCCGAGGACGACGGAGAAGACTCCCGCATGCCGGGTACGCCGACCGAGCAGCGGCTGGCGGCTGCTTGGGCGGAGGTGCTCGGCATCCCGCAGGCTCAGATCGATCGACGGGCCCACTTCTTCGACCTGGGCGGCACCTCTCTGTCCGCTGTGAAGCTGGCGATCGGCCTGGACCGCGCGGTGTCGCTCAAGGACGTGACCCGTCATCCGGTCCTCGCCGATCTGGCCGCGCTGGTCGACGGCAGGTCAGACCGGCGTTCCGGGCTGCTTCAGTCGTTGTACGAACCGGACGGCGCGCCGACTGGTGCTCTGGTGTGCTTCCCCTACGCCGGCGGCAACGCGGTGAACTTCCAGCCGATGGCCAAGGCCCTGCAGGGCAGCGGGCTCGCGGTCTACGCAGTCGAGCTGCCCGGTCACGACGTGGCCGCCCGGAGCGAGCCTTTCGCGCCGATGGCGGATGTGGTGGCCCAGGTCGTCGCCGAGATCACTGAACGTGGCCTGCGCAAAGTCCTGTTGTGGGGGCACTCGGCGGGCGCGGCTTTCGCCGTGCAGACGGCCCGGCGGCTGGACGAGCACGGGGTGGAAGTCCAGCGGGTCTTCATCGGCGCGCAGTTGCTCGGCAATGCCGCTGACCGGCGCGCCGCGGTCACCGAGCTGACCGGGCTGAGCGACGCCGAGATCGTCGCGAGGCTGAGTGCGGACAGCGGCTACGCCGAACTCCATGAGCTGGACGCGCGGCGCGCCGAACACATCGGTGCGGCCTACCGGCACGACTGCGTGTCCGCTCACCGCTGTTTCGCAGAACTCCTCGACACTCCCCCGGCGGTGAAGTTGTCCGCGCCGGTCACCGTGGTCGTCGCCACCGACGACCCGATCACGGCCGGCCATCCGCGGCCCCACCGCGACTGGGAGCTCCTCGCGGTCCGCGTCGAGCTGCAGGAACTCGCCGAGGGCGGCCACTACTTCCTGCGCAGCCGTCCGTCCGAGGCCGCGCAGGCCGTGCTGCGCACCGTCGAACCACTGCCTGCTTCCTGAGCGGCACACACAGCTGCACACTGAAAGGAAAACAGGATGTCCTTCATATCCCCGGCGTCACTGCTCGACGAGGTCGAACTCCGGCCCGGTCGGCCGCCGGTACTGCGGGCCGGGAGCACCGGCGACGCGCCGCGCTGGGCAGCCGAGCACCGAGAGGCGCTGCGCGCCGTCGTCGCCGAACACGGCTGCCTCCTGATCCGCGGCCTCGGGCTGTGCGATGTGGCCGGGGCCAGTGCCGTCTTCGAGCGGCTGAGCACCCGTCTGATGGCCGAGCGGGAGGCTTTCGCACCCCGGCGGACCTATGCCGACGGCGTGTACTCCTCGGCGCAGTGGCCGCCGAACCAGCCGATGTGCATGCACCATGAGCAGAGCTACACCCTCGAGTTCCCCGGTCTGATGCTGTTCGCCTGCCTCACCGCGCCCGACCGGGGCGGGGCCACCGGAGTGGCCGACGCGGCGAGTGTGCTCGAGGAACTGCCCGCCGCGCTGACCGAACGGTTCGAGCGGGAGGGCTGGCTGCTCACCCGCAGTTACAACGACGAGATCGGGTCCTCCCTCGTCGAGGCGTTCGGCAGCGACGAGCGGGAGGCGGTCGAGAGTTACTGCCGCGCCAACGCGATCGAGTTCGCATGGCAGCCCGACGGGACCCTGCGCACCAGGCAGCGCCGCAGCGCCGTGCTGCGCCATCCGGTCACCGGGCGGCGCTGCTGGTTCAACCAGGTCGCGTTCCTCAACGAGTGGACCTTGGCCCCCGAGGTCCGCGAGTACCTCGTCGAGGTCTACGGCGCCGACGGGCTGCCGTTCAACACCCGTTTCGGAAACGGCGACCCGATCGGCGAGGACGTGGTGCACCTGCTCAACAAGGTCTACGAGATCCACACCGCACGCGAGCCGTGGCAGGCCGGCGATCTGATGATCGTCGACAACCTGCGCACCGCGCACAGCCGGGAGCCCTTCGAGGGGCCGCGCGACGTGCTCGTCGCGATGGCCGACCCGGTGCGCATGTCCGACTGTTCGCCGACCTTCGAGGTGACCTCCCGATGACCGGCGTCCCCGCCTCCGTGACGGCGTCCGCGACAAGCGGACCGCACAGCGTGCGGCCCTTCTCGGTGATCTCCGGCGCCCAGGTCCAGCAGGTGCTGGAGGGACGCGAGAAGCAGCTCGTCGAGTTGGCCGAGGTCACCTACCGGCTGCACGGTGCCGGAGACTCGGTGAACCCGCCGTCGTACTTCCTGCGGTTCCCCGACCGTCCGGCCTCCCGGATCATCGCGCTGCCGGCCTCGATCGGCGGGCACGTACGGGTGGACGGCGTGAAGTGGATCTCCAGTTTCCCGGAGAACGTGCAGGCCGGCATCCCCCGGGCGTCCGCCGTGCTGATCCTCAACGACCAGCAGACCGGCTACCCGTTCGCGTGCCTGGAGAGCTCCATCATCAGCGCCACCAGGACGGCCGCGTCCGCGGCGTTGGCCGCGGACCGCCTCAGCCGGGACCGGTCACGGCCCACGCGCGTCGGGTTCTTCGGTACGGGGCTGATCGCCCGCTACATCCACACGTTCCTGGTCGGCAACGGCTGGTCGTTCGAGGAGACAGGCCTGCACGACCTGTCTCCCGAGAGCGCGGCAGGGTTCCGCCGCTACCTCGAACAGTCGGGCGCCCCAGGCCGGATCACGGTGCACCACAGCGCCGAGGAACTGATCCGCGGCAGCGACCTGGTGGTCTTCGCCACCGTCGCCGGTGAGCCGCACGTCAGCGATCCCACGTGGTTCTCGCACAATCCCGTGGTTCTGCACGTGTCGCTGCGCGACCTCGCGCCGGAGATCGTTCTCGCCTCGACCAATGTCGTGGATGACGTCGAGCACTGTCTGAAGGCCGGCACCTCACCGCATCTGGCCGAGCAGCTCACGGGCAACCGGGACTTCCTGCAGGGCACGCTGGACGACGTGATGGCCGGGCGGGTGACAGTGCCCACGGACCGGCCGGTGGTGTTCTCGCCCTTCGGCCTCGGGGTGCTCGACCTCGCGGTCGGCAAGTACGTCTACGACGAACTGGTCCGCTCCAAGGAGCTGCACGTCATCGATGACTTCTTCCACGAACTGCGCCGTTACGGATGACCGTCCGGGAGCACCCTGCCGCAGACGAGGAGGAAGCCGTCATGCCTGTCATATCCTCTCCCCACGCCTTCAACGAGTCCCAGCTCTACGTCGACCTCGAGCCCCTCTTCGGGCGTCCCCTGCTCCTGAAGTGCGAGGGCTTCAACTTCGCCGGCTCGATCAAACTGAAGGCCGCGACCGAGATGGTGGAGGCCGCCGAACGGGACGGAGAGCTCACACCGCAGTCGATCCTGGTCGAGTCCTCGTCCGGCAACCTCGGCGTGGCGCTGAGCATGATCGCGGCGAGCAAGGGGTACCGGTTCCTGTGCGTGACGGACTCACGCTGCAACCTGTCGACCAGACTCCTGATGGAGGCGTTGGGCAGCCGGGTGCACACCATCGCCGCCTCGGACGCCAAAGGCGGCTTTCTGGGCGCGCGGATCGACTACGTCCGTGCGCTGTGCGATGCCGACGACCGGTACGTGTGGCTCAGTCAGTACACCAATCCGGGCAACTGGACGGCGCACTACCGCAAAACGGCGCCGGAGATCGCCCGGCACTTCCCGCACCTGGACGTGCTGTTCGTCGGCGCCGGCACCACCGGAACCCTGATGGGCTGCGCACGCTATTTCCGCCAGTGGCACCGGCCGGTACGGATCGTCGCGGTGGACAGCGTCGGTTCGGTGACCTTCGGTGGCGCGCCGGGCCGCCGCATGATTCCCGGGCTCGGCATGAGCATACCTCCGCCGCTGCTCGACGAGTCCTACGTGGACGAGGTGATACGCGTCGAGGAGACGGACACCATCCGTACGTGCCATCGCCTGGCCAAACGCGGGTTCCTCTTCGGTGGCTCCACCGGCACGGTCGTCAGCGGCGCGATGCGTTGGCTGGACGACCACGACACACGTGGACTCACCTCGGTGGCCATCGCCCCGGATCTCGGCGAGCGCTATCTCGACACCATTTACCAGTCCAACTGGCTGCACGATCTTTACGGCGAGGAGATGCTCGACTCCGATGAGACGGCCACCGGCCCCTGGGCGGCCGACCCCGTGCCCACGTTCCAGGGGAGCCGCCCGCCCCGTCCTCCTCGTCCGCCCGCGAAACGGCGACGGCGGCGATGACGGACACCGTCCGGTGGGACGGTCCTGGATCAGCGGTCCCCCCGAACGGGTCCCCCTCCCCTCCGTGCGCTGGTTCCTCCGAACGGGGAGCGACGACACGGGACGTGTTCCGGGTGCCGGAGCAGTCCGCACAGAGGTACCGGAAGAACAAGGAGTTATGAGATGGCAGCCGAGGCGGTGAGGACCGAGAGTCCCTGTGCCATGATGCGCCGTGCGGCGGAGAGCGCCCGTCGAGAGATCCGACGCCGCAGAGACGAGATCTCCCGTCTGCGAGGCGAGATCTCCCGTCTGCGAGGCGAGATCGGTCACCTCAAGGGGCAGCCGGATCCGGACCAGAAGGCGATTGCCGCCCTCGAACAGAGGGTGGCGGTCCTGGAGGAGCAGCTCGAGCGGGACGAGTTGTCCCTCGACACTCTCGAGCAGGTGATCAGCGAGAACTGCTGACGGGCTGACGAGCGGGGCCGGACCGCCGTCCCGGTTCTGTCCGGCCCTCGCCGAAGCGGTTCGGCGCCGCCCGCCGCCGGCTTCGGGCCGGGCGGGCCACTTGCCGACTACCAGTTGGGGGGCACGTCGGATGCGAAACGGCCTCCGGCCGGGCGCTTCTCGAAGTGGAGATGAGGGCCGGTGGCGTGCCCGGTGGAGCCGACTTCTCCGATCTTCTGGCCGGCCCTGACCGAGCCTCCTTTCACGGTCTGCTCGGAGAGGTGGCAGTACCAGAAGTCGAATCCGCCGGCGCGCAGCACGAGGAAGTCGCCGAAGCTGGAGTCGTGTCCGCTGCGTGCTATGGAACCGTTGCGCACCGCGACACACGGCGTACCGCGCGGAGCGGCGTAGTCCGCGCCGGTGTGGTAGCCCAGGCTCCAGTGGGGTCCTTCCTTCCGGTAGGGGGTGGTGGTGCGGTGTCCCGGTACGGGAGATGCGACGCGGGCACCAGGAGTCGTGGTCGTCGTCCTCGGGACGCACAGCCGGTCCCAGGAGGTCTTGCCCGGAATGCCGTTGGCCTCATCCCCTGCGAACCCGAGCTTGCGCTGCCAGGCGGCGTACGACTGCTGATCGGTGTCGGTCCACTCCGGGCCAGGACCCGTCCGGTACTTCCCGCACCCTTCCGCCACCAGACGTTTGCCCATCGCGGTGATCACGGGGCTGCGTTGACCCTTGTGGAAGAATGCCGCTCCTGGGAACGGTGCCAACGCGGGCATGGCCTTCCCTCCTTCGGTAAGGGGCCGGTCCACGACGCGGGTTCGCCTGTTGAACGCGCGAGATGTCCCCGTACCGGCGCCAGATGTAGTTGATTGCCGCGGAGATGTTCGCCACCGGGTCGTAGATGCGGTCGGACGTGCCCGCCTGGTGGTTCTCGGCGGACGTCACGGAAATCACCTGGGCGTAGCCGCGTGAGCAGTTGAGCCTGGCACCGTCCGACTGCACCGGACCTGTTGCGTTGACGTCGTCCGGGTTCACCGCGTTCGGCTGGTAGGACGACTCTCGGGACATGAGGGTCAGCAGGTTCGCTCCGTTGCCGACCCCCGTGACCCAGCTCCTCGGTGCGCCGGTCCTGTCGCACGCCTGCTCGGCGAACGTGCGGGCCGTGGCCTCCCCGACGGCCACTCCCAAGTTCCTCGAGAAACGCACGGAACTCTTGGCGATGGCCCCGGGATGGTGGCAGTCCACGACGAACCCGCATCCGGCGCCGAGTTCGGTCAGCGAGGAGCAGCCGGGGAATCCATCGGCGGCCGAGTCGGTGAATCCCAGCATGCGCCGCCATGCCGCGTAGGCCGATCTCGTCTGCTCGCCGAAGAATCCGGTGGCTCCCGCAGGGATGTCCGCTCCGACTCCGATGAGTGCCTTCTGAACGGCCTTGTCCTCATCGTTGCGCCTGCCGAACCGCACGTGGGAAAGAGCAACCATCGTGCCTCCCGAGCACTGGAGGCCGTCAAGGGGTGAGCCTGTCGGTCGGCACGGCAACGCACCTGCCGGGCGGCTCTGCACCCCTTCCCGGGGCCCGCGCGCCACCTACCGCCGCGGTCACCCCTGGTTCCACCATGCGCCCGATGGAAGCCGCACGCAAACCCGGCTCCATGCGGACACCCGGCTCTCCGGATCTGCTGTCGCGGGCTCCACGCCGGGCGAGAAATCCGAAGGCCACGGGTCGCCGTGGTTCCCCGTGAGGCGCACCATGGAAACGAGCGGGGGTGCGACACGGCCGACCTCGGCGTCCGCCGGTCGCCCGTGAGGGCCGGTCGCCCCGACGGCCGTGTGGAACCGGCACCGCCTCGCCGCCCCGTCGAGTTCCATCAAGGGCTTTCGGAGGAACGCGGAGACGAGCCCGCGATCGCGTGCCCCACGGTGTCCTGCGTCGGGGCGGACGCCGGACGGTCCGGGTGCTCTTCTCACCGGGCCGGGGGATTCCTTCGCGCAGTTCCGCGTCCTCGAAGGACGGTGAAGGTCATGAAGGTCATGGACGCCATGGACGTCGCGGACAGGTCCCGCGGTGAGCGGGAACACCAGGCGGCGGCGGCCGCCGCCCGCTACGACGAGACCAGCGAGCAGCGCCGGGAGGTCGAGCGGCAGCAGGAGGCCGGGGTGGGTTTCCCTGATTCACCGGAAGCACTGGCGGTGCGGGCTGCCCGGCTGCTCGACCGGCAGGCCGTACCGGCCGCCATGGTGGTGGAGGCGGTCCGCGCCGAACCGCTGGCGCCGTCCGCCGCGTTCGAGCGGATTCTCGGTGTCTCCAAGGAGCTGCAGGCATGGAGCTTCCTGCCGCGCGGCGCCCGGGCCGCACGCAGCATCGCCCGGATCTCGGCGCGGGAGAACGGCCGCGAGCTGCCGATCGGCACCGGTTTCCTGGTGTCGCCCAGCCTGCTGATGACCAATCATCATGTCCTCCCCGACGCTGAGGCCGCTCGGCACTGCTTCGTGGAGTTCGACGCCCAGGTCACCGTCGACAACACCCCGCAGCCGCCGACGCGGCTGGAGTTCGCCCCGGACGGGTTCTTCACGGCGGACAAGCGTCTCGATTTCGCCCTGGTACTGGTCTCCCCCGGTCCCGACCTGAGGCCACCGGGCGAGGCTTTCGGCTGGCACCGGCTCAGCGCCCAGCGGGGCAAGCTGGTGATCGGCGAGCCGGTCAACATCATCGGCCATCCGATGGGGCGTCTGAAGGAGATCGCCGTGCGCGACAACGCCCTGCAGGTGCGCTTGGACGATTTCCTCCACTACCGCACGGACACCGAGCCCGGGAACTCGGGCTCCCCGGTCTTCAACGACCAGTGGGAGGTCATCGCCCTCCACCACAGCGGTGTGCCCAGGACCGATGAACAGGGCCGCCTCCTGCGCCGCGACGGCCGGGTCCGGCAGCCCGGTGACGGCGACGACACCATCGACTGGGTGTCCAACGAGGGGGTGCGCATCAGTTCCGTCCTGAGGCATCTCGCGTCGCTGCCGCTCGGCACCGAACAGCGGGCGCTGCTGGCCGGCATGGGACCGGAATCGGGGTTGGGCGGTTCCCCTGCGGCGGCCGGGACCACCGGTTCCGTGGCCGGGCCGGCCCCCGCGACCACGGGTGCCGTCGCCGGGCCGGCCGCTCCTTCCGCTCCCGTCGGGCGGGCGTCCCCCGAGGCGGTCTCCCCACGTGCAACGGGCCTGCGCGCCCGGGGCGGCGCGTTCGGCGGCAGGCGACATCTGGTCTTCCTGCACGGTCGCGCCCAGCAGGGCAAGGATCCCGAGGCACTGCGCCGCGAATGGGCCGCGGGGCTCAATCAGGGGCTCGTCCGGGCCGGGCTGGCGACGGTCGATCCGGCGGACGTCTGGTTCCCGTTCTACGGAGACCGTCTGGTGCGGGCTCTCGGGACACAGGAATCCGTTCCCCTGGCCACCGAGGCCCCGGCGGTCGTCGCACCCGGCTCTCCTCCCACCCGCGCGGTGTACGAGGAGATCATCGGCGAGGCGGCCGCCAAGTGGTACGTGCCGCCCGAGACGCAGCAGGCCGCCGAAGGGCTGAACCTGGACCCCGCGGTCGGCGCCGTGTGGCGGCATCTGGGCTGGCTGGCCGCCAGAAGCGATCTCGACACATGGGCCATCTCCCTGATCTTCCGTGACGTGGCCGCGTACCTCGACGATCAGCGGATCCGCGAGGAGGTCCTGGGCTGCGTGCTCGAGACCGTGCCGACCGCGGGTGAGATGGTCCTCGTCAGCCACAGCCTGGGCACGGTCGTCGGCATGGACCTCATCACTCGGCTGTCTCCCGGTGTGGAGGTCGTCCACCTGACCACGGTGGGCAGTCCCCTCGGGATGAACAGCGTGTACAACCGGCTCCTGTCCGGGGGGCCGAAGAGCCCGGAGAAGGTGGCGGACTGGCTCAACGCGTGGTGCCCGACCGACGCGGTGGCCATCGGATGTCCGCTGGCCGACGACTGGGCGGACGGCCTGACCGACCTGGCCGTCGTCAATGCCCGCGACCGGGCCCACAGCATCACGGAGTATCTCGCTCACGCTGACGTCGCCCGGTCGATCGGCGGTCACCTCGCCGGCTGAGCGACGGCGGGCCGGTCGCGCGGCTCCGGCAGGACTCGCGCGGAGCTGGGACCGCCTGCCGCCGGCGCTCCCGGCTCCGACGGCAGGCGGTTCCCTCGATCAGTCCCACTGGATGTCGGACAGGGTCTCCAAGGGGGTCCGGTCGGCGACGGCTTCAGGTACCTGAAGGGTGTCGCCCTTGTGCAGGACGGCCGGGAAGCTGAGCCGGGTGCGGTTCTCGAGTTCGCCGAGGGTGACCTGGAAGACGCGGAACTCATCGAGTTCCAGGCTCTCGAGCTGGTCGAGGTTCTGGGTGAGCAGGAACCCCTTGGTCTTCAGCTTGCCGAGCTCGGTGAAGACGATGACTTTCCAGAACTCGCGGGGGATCCTCACCCCGCGGAAGGTACGGTCGTCCTCCTGGAACACCGGCCCGCCGAACACGCTGACCTTGAGGTCGTCGACCTCCGTGTCGGCGAAGACGGCGTCCTCCAGTTCGCCCCACAGCCCGTTCTTGGAACTCTGGTTGAAGTCGTCCATCTGCGGGGTGATGTTGGTGTAGAAGAACGAGTCGGTGTTGGCCTTCTCGGCTTCCGGCAGGCTGCCCCACAGCAGGTCGGCGCGGCGGGCTATGTGTCCGCGGTCGAGCCGGTTGTTCTCGTACAGTTCGTTGCCCACCTGTGCGGTGGCGGGCAGCCTCGGGTCCTTGACGAACGGGATGCCGTTGCGGCTGAGCTTCTTCAAGGTGCCACCGTTGATGTTCCAGCCCACCCAGAAGGGGAAGCGCCGCTTCTTGCTCAGGGCGAGCGAGAAGTGCGTGTAGGAGACCACCTCGGAACCGTCGAGGCGGACCGCGTCGCGGGTGAGGTCCGCGTCCAACTGCGGGACGTCGATCCGCTCGTCGAGGAAGTCCGGGGCGTATCCGGTGATGGTCCGGATGTCTTCCGGGGCCGGCGGGGTCAGGCTGATCTCGAGCTTCTCGAACACCGAGGTCGCCAGACATGCCAGTGCGTGCTCGTCCGGGTCGCCCGCGGCTTCACCGCCGAAGTGCAGCCCGGCCATGACCGTGCCGGGGCGTCCGCCCTGTTCGAAGAGCCACACCGCGCCGGAGTCGCCACCGCTGCTGATCTCCCCGGTCTCGGGCGGTCGGTCGGGGTCAGGGCCTATTTCGAAGCAGCCGATGGCCTTGTTCCCGACCTGGCCGCCGTAGTCGAGCTTGGCGATGGTTTCGATGCGGCGGACGATGCCGTGGGTGACGCCGGTGGTCCGTCCGCTGGCGATGACCTTGTCGTCGAGCTCCGGCTCTCCCAGCTCCCCGGGGGCCACGCCCAGTTCGAAGATCTCCTGGACGAAGGCGCGGTCCTCGATGGTGGCGATCGCACAGTCCCCGGCCACGCCCAGGTGGGACCTCTTGAGCGTGCCCAGGTGGTTGCGGTGGACGCGGTTGTCGTCGTGCGGTCCGGGCTGGACGATCTCCGCACCCAGTTCGCCGCGCGGGCCCTGCAGCACGTGCCAGTTGCTCAGCACGTAGGGGGAACCGTCGGACTTGTCGTAGACGATGCAGCCGATCGTGCCCGCCGAGACCGTCACCGACCCGACACTCACCCCGGGTTCGATCGGGTCCAGGCGGGTCTTGCGTACCGGGCTCTTGGCCTCGGCCACCCTTCGGAACTGCGGTTTGTAGCTGCGCTCGATGACGTCGGTGGGCACCTCGGTGCCGTCCACCGTGATCGTCTCGGGTATCAGCGTGGTGCCCAGCGTCTCCAGCACCTCCGGCTCGGCCTTGCTGTCCACGGTGAACTGCAGCGCGACCTGCTTGCCACGCCGCCCACCGGTGAGCTTGCGGCCGATGCCCACGGAGTTGATGTTCGGATCCTCCAGCAGCTCAGGCCCACGGGTGCGGAGGTAACGTCGCAGCGAGGCGATCAGCTCCTCCTCCGAGGGTGTCGGCTTCTTGGCCGGCGAAGTGCTCTTCTTCTTGGTCTTGGTGGCCATGGCAGGCTCGTCCCTTCACCGAAGAAGGCGGCGTATGCGAGGCGCGCCCACGGCTCGGTCGGCGGCCGGCAACGACCCCTCGGACAACCACCTTCACCTACGGTAAGCAGTCATCGTTCACGTGCCGCCGACACCGGTCGGCACGTGTCACCGCATTCGATCGTGCAGCCGGACACCTCCGTGGCGGCGGAAGACCGCGGCTCCTCGCTCATGGCCTCGTCCCGTGGGCGAGCGTGACGGCCTGGGAGGCGTTCCCCCTGACGAAGCCGTAGTCGTCGTTGTGACCGGCTGCGTCGTACCGGACTCCCGGCTCTCCGGTCTTGTCTGCCGACTCGTGCATCACCTCGCGCAGTTGGCCGCGCGTGAGGCGGGCGTTCACCGCCGGCACAAGTGCCGCGCACCCGGCCGCGCAGGGAGCCGGCGAAGCCGGTGCCGGTGCTGGTTCCGTAACCGCCTCCGGAAGCGGTGCTCAGGACGTCGGCGCCGGGAGCGATCAGTTCGACCTTCGGTCCGCGTGCCGCGTTGTCCTCCCAATCCTGGTGGGTCGACCGCACCACGGCGATCACATCCGGACGGGAGACCACTTCGTCCCTGGCGATGCCGACGTTCCTGCCGTTGCTCGCCGCCCAGCAGATCGGCGTTCCCTTGCCCTGGCGGCCCTTGGCGGCGGCGAATTCGAGAGCGAGTCCCGAAACGCCGGTCAGGTCCCAGTGCGCGCCGTCCGGTCCCAGGCTGCTGACCAGGAGGTCCGCCCCGCTCCCTGGACCGGCCCCGGGGACTTCCGTCGAAGGACCGGTGGCGCAGGCCATGGCGCGGGCCGGCGTCGTCTGCGTACCGACCTGGTCCGGCAGGCACGCCGGCGGCATCAGGTTGTACTCGGAGGCCGCGCCCGTGCCTCCCGCCCTGTCGGTGAAGAATCCCGACAACCGGTCCATCCCGGCTGCGAGGTCCGGGGGCTCCGTGTCAAAGCCGTTGTCGATGACGGCGACTCTGATTCCTGTCCCGAAGGTGCGGTCCCAGGCCGACTGGATGTGGACGCCGGCCTCCGAGGTGCCGCCGGTGGTCCCGGCGTTCCTCCCTTGCCGCTGTCGCGGATGCCGGGCCCCGGTGGGCCCGAACCGGGCGGGGGCGTGCTCGGTGAACGACGGTTCGGCGAAGAAGAAACGACCGTTGCCGTGGAGTTCGGCGGAGGCCGCGAGGGCGTCCCGCGACGCCGGGGCCCGTACCTCGTCCAGGTTCTCCGCGAAGCGGAGTCCGTTGACGACGGTCGAGACGGCGGTCTCGAGCTCGCGCTCGGCTTCCTCCTTCGACGGTGTCGGCTCCGACCGGCCGGTCAACGCGTCGGTCGCGACACCGGTCCTGCCGCTGGGCCGCCGGATGACCTTGCCGGCCGCCTCCGCGCTGGGGATCTCGTCACCCGTGGCGAGTGCCTCGCGGGCCCGCCGGTTCGGCCTGACGCATATCCAGCTCGCTCGGGCGAAGGCTTCGGTCGTCTCGTCGCCGATGCCCGCTTCGCGTATCTCCCCACGAGCACTGCTTCCCGGATGCGTCTCTCTTTCGGTGACCCTCTCCTGGGGAGCCGCGCCCGTCTTGACCGCGATGACGCCGTCGAGTTCTTCAGCCTCGACGAGACGGCCACGTCGGTGGTGGTGCCGTGACATCGCTCTCGCCTCTTCACATCGGTGCGGAGGTCCTGGCCGGTGACGACACGGCTCCCGGACCCGCAGCCTGAGGAGCACCCCCTCTTTTCCAGTCTCCTCGCACCCTCATCGCACGGCAACTTCATGCCGCGACGCCGGAAGGACCGGCACAGCGGGTCCTTCGCCAGTGAGGATCACGGGGAGGCCGGTGACCGACCGGTCCAACACGGGTGCGGTGATGCCCAGCTGGGCCGGGCCCGGAAACCGCGTGGTTTTCGGTTCCGGCGGTCGAGCCCCTTGCCGGTGGTCGACGGCTGACCGACTCGTGCAGCGATCTTCGGTGGCCAGGGGTATCGAATCCGCCGGCCGTGGGGGTCGATCAACTCCTGGCCGCCGGACCCGCGGTGAAGGCCCTCACCGATGCCGGCCACCGGAGGTGACCGCGGTCAGGCCGCTGCAACGGTTCCCTGGCGCAGACGTCAGCGGGCGACGGTCCGATGTGGTCACTCCCGACGTCAGTCCTCCTCCTCGGCACGGCCCTCCCCCGCCATGTACCGCCAGACCAGGGCATGAGCCAGGATGATCAGACCGATCAGCATGAGAGCCTCGGCCTGGATGGGGCGCAGCCCTGCGTGGCGGGCGAGTTCGGGGAAAGCACCGACGACGGCGATCAGGGCGTAGAGCAGTGCGGCGGCGGCCTGCTGCCAGGTGAGGAAGGGGTCTCCCCGGGAACGGGCCAGCAGCCGCAGGGTGCACAAGCAGCCGATCACGGAGAGGGCGATGAAGGCCGTCCGCCAGATCTGCGGCTGCTCGGTGCCGCCGACCTGGGCGAACAGGCCCATCACAGCGGGCAGCAGGAAGGACAGGTAGATCCCACCGACGACGCGGCGCAGAGCCGGCTCGCGCAGCCAGTCGGTGTGGCTCTGCACCACGTTCCACCACAAGCCGACCAGGGCGAAGCAGGTGGTGGAGAAGAGTGCGTAGAAGGTACTGACATCCATGGACGACGAGGATGACAGCGTTCCCGGCCCCGGCAGACGTCCCACGCCCCACGTCCCACGGGCCGCCGGTACCGCTGGTACGGGCTGGGCCGGTCCGGCAGATCAGGTCGCGGGAAATCGACGGCGTCTTCATCAGCGCGGGCGAGCGGGGACGATGGGGGTCCCTTCCGCTCGTAGGGCTCCTGCTCGAAGAGCTTGAGGAGGGTGGGTCGGCCCCCACGTCTGCGGCGGGGGCACGTCGGATCCGAAACCGCCGCCGGCCGGGTGGTGTTCGAACCGGATGGGGACACGGTTTTCCGAATCGGAGAAAACGCACCCCTGTCGCAGGAGGTCCGCGGGGGCTCGCCGTCCCCGTTCGAGTTGCAGTCGCACAGAGCGCGCGATCAGGCTGTAAATATGAGATTCGTTTCCCGCCGGACGGAAGCACACCTGGAAAGTGGGGATCGGGACGTAGCCGCACGAGGAAGACGCGGCTCCTGGCGGCATCGCGCCTGCGCGCACGTCGCGGTACTTCAGGCGCAGCTCGACAGAGTCGAAGCAGGCCGACTCGCTCCCCCTGAAAGAAAGTTGGCACGCAAGGCCCACGCCATTCTGGACGCGGCGCGAAACGCCGCCGAAGATCGACGACCCACTCTGAGCGGCGCATCTTCAAAAGATCGAGTGCTCTCAAACATCCATGAAGCCGAACTGATACTTCTGCAGTTAGCGCCCGACCATGAGGTCCGCTGGCGCGGACCGGTGGTGCTTGCGCAAGGGGTACAGCATTTGGGCGAGGACGACCCGCGCCTGAAGGTGTTGTCGGAGCATCTTCGCAACAACAACAACGTCCTGGGCAATGAATTCAGAGAGCTGGCGGTCAATGTACTGCATGCCGCCAACCATGTCGAGGAATCAGAGATAGCACGGGTCCGCAGCTTTCGGAACGTTGTACTGTATTCGTTCCTCGCCATGTCGGTCATCGCCACGTTGCTTGTACTTTCAGGGTACCTGCATCCTGATGGCATGCCGAGTCTGCTCTGCTTCGAGCCGCCGGCTCCCACCCCGGGCGATCCGCTGGCGACAGAGCTCGTCTGCCCTGCGGGCGGGAGCGCGGACGGCGACGACGGCTTGCTGGTCGGGTCGCTCGGCATGTGTGCAGCCGCAATGGCCGGAGCGGTTTCCATTCGCCATATACAGGGGACGCTCACGCCGTACATGGTGCCGCTGAGTTTGCTGGCCCTGCGCCTTCCGGTCGGTGTCCTGTCCGCCCTCCTCGGCCTGATACTGATCCACGGTAAATTCATTCCGGGCCTCTCAGCATTGGACACTCAAGCGCAGATCGCCGCCTGGGCCGTAGCACTCGGCATAGCCCAGGAAGCATTGACGCGAATGATCGATCGGCAGGGTAATGCCGTCATGGAGAATGTCCGGGGATCGTGGAGGTCGTTCGATTCGCCACCGCCACGACCCGAGGACGTTCCGAGGGCCGAAGCACCTGTCCCCTCCTTGCCGAGTTCCGGCAGAAGGCCATGGCCGTTCCGTAACCGGTCCTGACGGGCCCGCCACGACGTCCGGGCGACCTGCTCGACGAGTGCCCGGATCTGCGCGTGGGGCCGGTTCACCGCCTGTCGGCCGGTGGCGAGGGCCTCCCACCGTCCCGGCACGGGGTGCGGACCGTGCCGCCGGCACCCCGGCCCCCTGCCCGCCCAGCACGTGACGCCGGCCTCGGCGAGGGCGCCGGCGATGCCGTGTGCGCGGACGGCGTGGACGGCGCCGGGCAGGGCCGGTGGAGCCCTCACAGCGGCCGGCCGAAGGGATCGGCGAGGCCTGCACGTCCCTCCCGTGCCTCCTGTGTCTGCCAAAGTGGTACGGCCGGTCCGCGGCGATGTCCCCCGGCCTTCGGCCGGGAGGCTCCCCCGGCCGATCGGCAGCAGCGTTCCGTCCGGGAGCGGATACGCCTTCGTCGACGTTGTCAGCCCACCTGCCGGACTCCGGAGGCGGTCGGAAAAGGCTCGATGACAAGTTCCGCTCGGATCCGGGTGAACTCCGGGCGCACGAAAGAGCGGGAAGCGGGATCTCAGAGCGCCGGGCGTCGGTGGTTCGGCTCCAGCGAGAGTGTGCCGTCCGGTTCGAGGACCGGGTGCGCGGGAGCGCTGACCCGGTCGAGGGTGGCGTGCATCCAGGCGGCGTCCTGGTGCGAGGCGGGCTCCAGCCGCATGCGCCGGGAGCACAGGGGCACCATGCGCAGGCCCAGGAACCGGCCGGTGTCCGCCGCCACCGTGACGAGGTAGGCGAGCCGGAGGTCGTCGCGGTACTCCTCGTACCCGCCGATGCCCTCGTAGTCGTCGATGAAGTCACCGCAGCCGTACAGCACCAGTCGCTGCCGGTACACCTCTATGGGGCGGGGGTGGTGCGAGGAGTGCCCGTGGACGAGGGCAGCGCCGCCGTCCACCAACGCGTGCGCGAAACGGATCTGCTCGCGGGGAACGTGGTAGCCCCAGTTGGAGCCCCAGTGCACCGACACGACCACCGTGTCGCCCTCACGTTTCGCCCGCTGCATGCGCTCCACCACCGCGGCGGCCGTGCCGGCCGACAGGTCGGGGAGACGGGCGACGCCGGAGCGGGCCGCGGTCGCCACCCAGCCGGACGGGACACCGCTGGAGCTCGCCCCCAGCGCGAGGACGAGGACACGGCCGCCGGTTCTGACGGGGACCGCTGCCGGCCGGTACGCCTCGTCGGCGCTTCGCCCCGCGCCCGCCACCCGCAGGCCCGAGCCGTCGAGCGTCTCCAGCGTCTCCGCCAGGCCCGCCCTGCCGAAGTCCAGCACATGGTTGTTGGCCAGGACGCAGACGTCGGGCCGGGCCACCGTCAGGGCGGGCACGTTGGCCGGATGCATGCGGTAGTGAACCGCCTTGCCGGGGGCGAACGCGTCACTGCGCGTGATGGAGGTCTCGAGGTTGACGATCCGTACGTCCGGGGCGGTCCCGTCCAGCAGTCGGAGTGCCTCACCCCACGGCCAGGACGGGGGCACGGGGGCCGGGATCGGTCCATTGACCGACTCGGCCATGCGGACGTAGGCGCGGGCATCCGTGACGCAGGGCTCCCGCAGCGCCGGATCGCCGGGGCAGGCCAGGATCTGGTCGACGCCGCGGCCGAGCATCACATCGCCGCACACGAACAGCGTCACCACGTCGCCGCGCATATCACCACGGTAGACGCGTGCCTGCCGAAACGGGCCGGGCCTCTCATCGGGCGGGCCCTCTCCCGGGCTCGCCCACGAGGGCCAAAAAACCGGACGTCGATGTCGAGAACCCCTGGCCGGCTACGTCCCCGCGGTGAACGCGCCCACAATGGGGCACACCAGCACCGAGGAGAAACACGATGGCCAAGTACTTGCTGCTCAAGCACTACCGCGGCGCTCCGGCCCCGGTCAACGACGTGCCCATGGACCGGTGGACACCGCAGGAGATCTCGGCCCACGTGCAGTACATGAACGACTTCGCGGCCCGGCTCGAGAAGACCGGCGAGTTCGTCGACAGCCAGGCGCTCGCCCCCGAGGGGACGTTCGTCCGGTACGGCGGTGAGGGGCGGCCTCCGGTCACCGACGGCCCGTTCGCCGAGACCAAGGATCTCATCGCCGGCTGGATGGTCATCGACGTCGACACCCACGCACGTGCCCTCGAGCTGGCCGGGGAACTGTCGGCCGCCCCCGGAGCGGGCGGGAAGCCGATCCACGAGTGGCTCGAGGTACGCCCGTTCCTGGCCGCTCCGCCCACCGTCACGGAGTGACCTCGTCCATGGACGAGGTCCTGCTCCGGAGCCTCGTACCGGGCGTGCTCGGGATCCTCGTCCGCCGCGGAGCCGATTTCGCGGCGGCCGAGGACGCCGTGCAGGACGCGCTGGTCGAGGCGCTCCGCGCCTGGCCGGCCGATCCTCCGCGGGACGCGAGGGGCTGGCTGGTCACCGTGGCCTGGCGCCGGTTCCTCGACGCGAGGCGGGCGGACGCCGCCCGCCGCCGACGTGAGGACCTCGTCGACGAGGAGCCGGCGCCCGGGCCCGCGTCCGGGGTGGACGACACCCTCCAGCTCTACTTCCTGTGCGCCCACCCGTCGCTGACGCCGTCGTCCGCCGTCGCGCTCACGCTGCGCGCCGTCGGCGGGCTGACCACCCGCCAGATCGCCCGGGCCTACCTGGTGCCCGAGGCGACCATGGCGCAGAGGATCAGCCGCGCCAAGCGCACCGTGGCCGACAGCGGGGTCTCCCCCGCTCATGGGGGTCCCCCCGCTCGAGCGAAGCCGAGAGTGGGGGAAGAGCCAGGAGCTCGGGGAAGGTTCGACCGGCCCGGTGACGTCGCGACCGTGCTGCGCGTCCTCTACCTGGTCTTCAACGAGGGCTACTCCGGCGACGTCGACCTCGCCGCCGAGGCCGTCCGGCTCACCCGGCGGCTCGCGGCCGCCGTCGACCACCCCGAGGCGGCGGGGCTGCTCGCGCTCATGCTGCTCCACCACGCCCGGCGCGCCGCCCGGACCGCGCCCGACGGGGGCCTGGTGCCGCTCACCGAACAGGACCGTGGCCGATGGGACACCGCGCTGATCGCGGAGGGCGTCGAGATCCTTCAGGCGGCCCTCGCCCGCGACCGGCTGGGCGAGTTCCAGGCCCAGGCCGCCATCGCGGCACTCCACGCCGACGCGCCCACCGCCGAGGAGACCGACTGGGCGCAGATCGTCGAGTGGTACGACGAGCTCGCCCGCCTGACCGGCAGCCCGGTGGTCCGGCTCAACCGAGCGGTGGCCGTCGGCGAGGCCGACGGGCCGCGTGCCGGGCTGGCGGCGCTCGCGGAACTGGACGCCTCACTGCCCCGCCACACCGCGGTGGCGGCGTACCTCCACGAGCGCGACGGCGACCCGGCGACGGCGGCCCGGCTGTACGCCGAGGCGGCCCTGAAGGCGCCCGACCTCGCCGAGCGCGACCACCTGACACGTCAGGCGGCCCGGCTCAACACCCGCCGGCGCCCCTGACGGGCCGCGCTTTCGGATCCTCCCGCTGTCTGTGACCCGGTCCCGTGGCCGGAGCAGTCGCCTCGACGCGAGCGGGCGCCCTCATCGAGGGGCGCGGGGCGGGCCGGACGTGTTCACTGCTCGGGGTGGTCCTCGAGGAGGCGCCGCAGTGAGGGGAGCAACACGTCGATGTCCTGTCCGCTCCGGAAGGCGACGACCGTGGTGCCGCCGGCGTCCGTCTCCGAGCGGGACTGCGGACCCGGGAACAGGGCGAGCACCTCGCGCATCGCGGCGTCGACCTCCCCGACGGGGTCGGGGGACTCGCCCCGGAGCCATCGGCGCAGCACGTGGTTGTGGGCCGCGACCACGGACGCGGCCATGAGCTCGGACCTGAGCGAGGTCGACTCGCCGGAGTCTCCCAGCCAGTTCGAGATGAACTCGCGGAACAGGCGCTGGTAGCGGGCCACACTGGCGATCTCGCGGTCGCGGAGCGCGGCGACCTTGCTGGTGAGCCGGTACCGCCGGCGGGCGAGGTCGCCTTCGTCGAGGTAGTGCAGCAGCACCAGGCGGACCGCGTCGGAGACGGCGGCCAGGGCGGTCTCGTGGTTGGAGGTGGCCAGGCGGTCCTTGATCTGGTCCAGCATCCGGTCGTGGTCGGGGAAGATCACGTCTTCCTTCGCCGGGTAGTACCGGAAGAAGGTCGTGCGGCCCACGCCGGCGCGTTCGGCGATGTCGTCGACGGTGGTCTGCTCGTATCCGCGCTCGTCGAACAGGGCGAAGGCGGCCTCCGAGAGCCGGGTCCGCGCGGCTGGCTTGCTCATGATCACCCATCTTTCCCTGTCGTGTCCTTCGGTGGCCACTTGCCCAATGGAATGGTACTGCGTACCGTTCAAAAGAGATGGAGTACCACAGGAGGTCATCGTGGGTTCTCTCGCACGCAGCGAGTCCGGGCTGCCGATCAAGCCGGTCTACGACGCCGGGACACCGGCGGACTTCGACGCGGACGCCAAGCTGGGCGCGCCGGGGCGGTTCCCGTTCACCCGGGGCGTGTACCCGTCGATGTACACCGGCCGGCCGTGGACGATGCGGCAGTACGCCGGCTTCGGCACCGCGAAGGAGTCCAACGAGCGCTACCACGAGCTGGTCGGCGCCGGCACCGGGGGCCTGAGCGTGGCCTTCGACCTGCCCACCCAGATGGGCTACGACTCCGACGAGGCCATCGCCCAGGGCGAGGTCGGCAAGGTCGGTGTGGCGATCGACTCGATCGAGGACATGCGCACGCTGTTCCGGGGTCTGCCGCTCGACAAGGTGTCGACGTCGATGACGATCAACGCGCCGGCCTCGACACTCCTCCTGCTGTACCAGCTGGTCGCCGCCGAGCAGGGCGTCCCGGGCGACCTGCTGACCGGGACGATCCAGAACGACGTGCTCAAGGAGTACATCGCCCGTGGCACCTACATCTTCCCGCCGAAGCAGTCACTGCGGCTGATCAGCGACATCTTCGCTTACTGCCACCGAGAGCTGCCGCGCTGGAACACCATCTCCATCTCCGGCTACCACATGGCCGAGGCCGGGGCCACGCCCGCGCAGGAGATCGCGTTCACCCTCGCCAACGCCAGGGAGTACGTGCGCGCCGCGCTCGCCGCGGGCCTGGACGTCGACGACTTCGCTCCGCGCCTGTCCTTCTTCTTCGTCGCCCGCACCACGCTGCTGGAGGAGGTCGCGAAGTTCCGCGCCGCCCGCCGCATCTGGGCCCGCGTCATGCGCGAGGAGTTCGGCGCCCGGAATCCGAAGTCACAGATGCTGCGCTTCCACACGCAGACCGCCGGTGTGCAGCTGACGGCCCAGCAGCCGGAAGTCAACCTGGTCCGGGTCGCACTGCAGGGCCTGGGGGCGGTCCTGGGCGGGACTCAGTCCCTGCACACCAACTCCTACGACGAGGCCATCGCCCTGCCCACCCAGAAGGCAGCACGGCTGGCCCTGCGCACCCAGCAGGTCATCGCTCACGAAACCGATGTGACCAAGACCGTCGACCCCTTCGCGGGGTCCTACTTCATGGAGTCGATGACCGACGAGATCGAGGCGGCGGTGCTGGAGTTGATGCAGGCCGTCGAGGACCGCGGCGGCGCCGTCGCGGCCATCGAGCAGGGTTTCCAGAAGTCCGAGATCGAGCGCTCCGCCTACCTGATCTCCCAGGAGATCGACAACAAGGAACGCACCGTGGTCGGCGTCAACACGTTCGTCCTGGACGAGGAGGAACCGTACGAGCCGCTGCGCGTGGATCCCCAGATCGAGTTCGACCAGCGGGAACGCCTCGCCGTCCTGCGCGGGGACCGCGACAACGACGCCCTCGAACGCGCCCTCGACGCCCTGCGCGCCGCCGCCCAGGGCACCGAGAACGTGCTCCCCGCGATACGGGAGGCCCTGCGGGGGCACGCCACGGTCGGTGAGGTCTCCCACGCGCTGCGCGACGTATGGGGCGTACACGTCCCCCACGACACCTTCTGACCAGTGAGCTCCGGAGTGGAACAACCAGTGAACGACATCGACATGCGTACGACCGCGGGCAAGCTCGCGGACCTGCAGCACCGCATCGACCAGGCCACCCACGCCGGCTCGCAGCGCGCGGTGGCCAAACAGCACGCCAAGGGCAAGCTGACCGCCCGGGAACGGATCGCCCTGCTGCTGGACGACGACTCCTTCGTGGAGCTGGACGAGTTCGCCCGGCACCGCGCCACCGGCTTCGGCCTGCAGGAAAACCGCCCCTACGGCGACGGCGTGATCACCGGCTACGGCACCGTCGACGGCCGCCCGGTGGCCGTCTTCTCCCAGGACTTCACCGTCTTCGGCGG